>DATMUM010000020.1:0-50777 GCA_035564175.1 Mobilitalea sp. | reverse complement strand
AAAAGATAAAAAGTATGGGTTTATTGATGAAAAAGGAAATGAAGTCATTCCGTGTCAGTATGCCTATGCGGAGGATTTTAATAAGGACGGTATTGCTCTTGCGAAAACGGAGGACGGTAAATATGGCTATATCAATGAAGCTGGCGATATCGTGATTAAACCAGTATACCAGTATGTCTTTGGCTTTAACGAAAGCGGCATCGCTGCCGTGGAAATGATCGATAAATGGGGCTACATCA
Source organism: Mobilitalea sp. (assembly GCA_035564175.1). Taxonomy (GTDB): domain Bacteria; phylum Bacillota; class Clostridia; order Lachnospirales; family Lachnospiraceae; genus Mobilitalea. The sequence continues at coordinate 50,538 of DATMUM010000020.1, read as the reverse complement.
ATGAAATAGGCGAGGTAGTCATTGATTTCCAATACGATTCTGCCTTTAGCTTTGCCTCCAATGGAATGGCATTGGTAAAGACGAAGGAAGGCTATACCTTTATCGATGAAAAGGGTGAACGCATCACGGATCAGTATTTTGATTATGCGTCCAAATTCTCGGGCTCAGGCTATGCAGTTATTATGAAGGACGGACAGTATGGCTACCTTGATTCAAAGGGAAATATCATCGTAGAGCCGCAATACAAGCAGGCTTATGATTTTAGTGATATGGGACTGGCAATTGTCCTGTCGGAAAAAGGTTATGGATATATCACAAAGGACGGAACAGTGGCGATTCCGTTAAAATATGAGGTAGTTGGCGAATTTGAGAAAGTGAAGTAAATTGCATTATTGCCACTTTGCTTTCGATAACCAGTTACTGCGTTTAGACTTTAAAATGATTCCGATGGTTTCTGACTGCTGGAATCATTTTTTATTGTATTCAAACTCTTTTACAAAAGAAATTACTTTGAAAGTATTATTTCGGAGCTGTAATTACCTGTTAACAGAAAGAGAGGTATGACTTTATATTATAGAATTGACAATTGGAAAGGATTCAGTCTATTATAAAGCAATTGGTAATACTATTCTAAATCGGGAAGGAAGCAGTTTGTTATGGATCAAATAATTGAAAAATTAGTATCGGTGAAGCCAAGTGAAAGGCAGCTTTCATGGCAAGAGATGGAATTCACAGCCTTCTTTCATTATGGTATCAACAGCTTTACAGATAGGGAATGGGGTAACGGTCAGGAGAGTATCTCGCAGTTTTATCCGAAGGATCTTAATACGGATCAATGGTGTGAGTCAATCAAGGCTGCCGGTATAAAGGGATGTATTATTACGGCGAAGCACCATGACGGTTTTTGCTTATGGAATACGGCATATACCAATCACTCTGTCATGTATACTCCTTTGAAACGTGATATTGTAGCAGAGCTTGCTGCTTCATGTCAAAGATACAGAATAAAGCTGGGAGTTTACTTATCGCCCTGGGATAGACATGAGGCAACCTATGGTCAGGGAAAAATATATGATGATTATTTTTGTAATCAATTAACAGAGCTTATGACAAACTATGGCGAATTATATACAGTTTGGTTTGATGGGGCCTGCGGAGAAGGATCGAATGGGAAAAAGCAGGAATATGATTGGAACCGCTATTATCAACTGATTCGAAAGCTGCAGCCCAATGCCGTGATATCAGTAAGCGGACCGGATGTCAGATGGTGCGGGAATGAAGCGGGTGATTGCCGTCCATCGGAATGGAGTGTAGTACCGGCAGCTGCGTTCTCGCAATCTGAGATTGCGAAAGTCTCACAACAGTCGGATGACACTGAGTTCCGCAGCAGGAAAATTGATGTTATGGATTTGGATCTGGGTAGCCGTGATGCATTGCGTGATATTGAGGAATTAATCTGGTATCCGGCAGAGGTTGATACCTCAATCCGACCGGGCTGGTTCTATCATAAATCGGAGGATGATAAGGTAAAGTCTCTGGAGGAATTACAACGGATTTATATCAATTCGGTTGGAGGTAATACCGTTTTACTTTTGAATATACCGCCGCATAAGGATGGCTATATTACTCATTATGACAGAGAACGTCTGCAGGAGCTTGGTAAGTTTATTAGAGAAAGCTTCAGTAATAACCTGATTGGACAGGCTTCTTTGAAAGCTTCATCCACAGAGCAGCCTTTTGATGTTACCAATTTGAACGATAATAGTGAAAGCTATTGGAAGGCTGAGGATTACTGCGATTACTGTAATATTAGTGTGGAGCTGAAAGATAATCATCTAATCCGGTATATAGTGTTAAGTGAACAGATTACCTGCAGCCAGAGAGTTGAAATGTTCACAATTGATGCAGAGATTGATGGAGCTATGTGTACAGTATACAATGGAACAACAATTGGTTATAAAAAAATATGCCCCATTCATCCGGTCATAACAAAAAGAATTGTCATTAATTTTATACAATTTCGTAAAAGCCCTGTTCTTAAATCGTTATGTCTGTGTTAATAAAGACTGTTAACGATTTGGGATAGAATTATAGGATAGCAAAAAGAAACTGTCGGTCGTACAATCACGACCGGCAGTTTCTTTTTGCTATCAGGACCAGATGTTCAAAGTAGATTCCTTACTAAGGAAAGGTCGTAGAAAGCACAGGATGATATGAATTCTTATGGATTATTAATTTTCATTGTAAAGTAAACAAGGCAATGTAAAGAAACGTAAAGTAATGTAAAGTGATGTAAAGCAATGTTAAGAATTGAAATTAACAAAAGATAAATGAAATGATAATATTATTTTGCTCCTACTATTTGTGAAATATTATTAAATAATATAATTAAAATATAACACTATTTGTTAAAGATTATGTCTGCTTTGGTGTATTTATTGTATCATACCGTTGAATAAAATAATTTCCTTGTTAAATATTTTATTAATTATATTAAAAGTTATTGACAATAATTCTAAAAGAATGTATTATAATGTTAAAGACGTGTTAAAACAAAACGCAACATATGTTAATTGCAATGCTAATCATAAGAACTATTTAGTTACAACAAATATGATGCTTAGTAAAGGCATAGATTACTGTGACCGAATAGTCGTACATAAGTATTATAACAGGAGAGCCTGTTTATAATATAGCAAATATTAATACATATTAGGAGGAGGATTTTTTACAATGAGAAAATTGAAAAGCTTTTTAAGTATTTTAGTTGTTGTTGCATTGATGTTTTCCTTCGTTGGCTGCGGCTCTAATAATAAAACCGAGACAACGAACGAGAATACTGTAACACAAGGCGCTTCCGATGTTACTACACAGGAAGCTACAGCAGCTCCTACGCAGGCAGCGGTAGCAGAGGAACCTACATATGATTATGGCGGCCAGGTAGTTAAGGTATACAAGGGTGCCTTTGATGCTATGAAGGGTGATAATCCGGAACAGATGTGGCTTGATAGTAAAGCAGCTGTTGAGAAAAAATACAATATCGTACTCGAACCCGTTGATGTAGCTGTTGCTGATGGCTCCAACGAGTATGATGAAATCGTAAAATCTGTTGCAGCAGGTCAACCGGTAGCTGACCTTATCAGTATTGGTAGAGACTTCCTTGCTCAGATGGTTATGAATGACTGTTTGGAGGATCTTTCTGACACCATTGGTAATCTGAAATTTGCTTCCCGCTATACCGATCATGGTTTATGGCTTGGTAAGTACTGGGGTGTTGGAGAATATAACGTTGGTGCATGCCGTACAATTACTTACGATCGTGATTTAATTCAGCAAGCCGGCATGACAAAAACTCCTACACAGATGTTTATGGAAGGTAAATGGAGCTATGCAGACTTTAAACAATATTTGACAGATTTAAAAGCTAAATTACCGGAAGGCGTATATCCATGTGGTTTCCATCCTTATCATTGGGCTATCTTTGCTGCAGCAGCAAATGGTGTAACTCTTGTTGATGATAATGGTAAACTGAACACTACAAGTGATGCATTTACCGAGGCAATGAACTTCTATCAGGAATTATTGCAAGAAGGTCTTGCGAAACCGGCAACCGTAGATGCGGATGGTAATTATACCTGGAGCTATACTTTGACATCAGAAGTAGCAATGACTTTACAGGAGGACTGGCAATTGGAAGGCAATACCTGTAACTGGGGCGTTACTTTAATGCCTTGGGGCAGCAATGTTACCGTAAGCGGTGATTATACTACATTAAGTGATAAATATCATGCATCCTACAATAATGGCGGACTCTTAGTTGTTACTAAGGGTGCTCCTGACAGAACAGGAATTCCGGAAGATGTATTGTTACAGATTGCCTGGGATTATCACAATGCCGATGGCAGACTTCAGTACATGAAGGATTTCTATGAGCAGGATCAGAGTGGTGATAAGTCTTACAATGCATATAAGGGAATGGCAAGAAGCTTCACAACAGAAGAAGATATCACATTATATGACTGGATGTTCTCAAGAGCAAAATTTGATAACGTATCTACTCTTGAAAATGCAGGTCTGGTAGATTTATGGGATCCTGCCTGTGAGGTATTTGAAAAGTATTCTGATGTACGTTCTACTTTCGAAGCTCAATATAATGTTGATAAAGCTGCCTTGGAAACAGCAGGCTTCCCTCAGAATTAATCAGATAGATTTAGGATTGAATAGTTACATGAATGTAATTTGATTGCCGGGCATTTGTTATTATGGCAGTAAATGTCCGGCAATTTTAATGACGAAGGTTGTATGATTTGGTTTGAAGCCGGCGAAATTAGCCTGATGGTTGTATATATGAGAAAGCTGGAAGTATGTCTGCAGGTGAGAGGTATTAAAAGTTATATGTAGGAGGATAAGATGAATATGGTGCAAAAGTTTAGAATAATTATTGTGGCGCTTTGCATAGCGGCAATCTATTTCATATCGTCTTTTCTTATTTCGAAGGGTTCAAATTCTGTTACTGATCATTTGTTGTTAGATAATTTTGCTTCAACATCTACCGGCGATGAATCGGACTACAGTGCATATCTACAGAAATGGAAAGAGCAGATTGACCAATCTGAAAAGAATGGAAATATGAAGGTCATTACTCTGTCTGGAGCTGACTTTTCTGACTATGATATGGATGGTCTCCGGGTTGACGGGGAGCGTGTAATTACAGAGGAGAACGGAACAATTACATATAAATTTAATGTACCGGTGAGTGGAGCATATAATATCGAGATCAAATATTTACCGATTACAGGAAAGGGAGCGCCCATCGTCCGTTCTTTATTCATCAATGGTGTACAGCCCTTTGATGAAGCTGCGAATCTTATATTCGAGAGAATTTGGGTCGATGAAAATAAAGCATTTTTAATGAAAACAGATTCTAATCAGGCTTTTCCTGCTCAGGTAGAAGCTCCGGAATGGGTTACAAAGAAATTAGAGTCGAGTAACGGCTATTATAATGAACCCTTTATTTTCTCTTTTAGTGAAGGGGAAAATGAGCTAAGCTTACAGTCATTACAGGAGCCGATGGAAATTGAGTATATAAAACTTACCCCGGTAAAGAAACTAAAATCCTACGAGGACTATAAAAGCGATTGCATATCTGAAGGAATCAATATTATATCAAAAGATGATATGGAAAATGGTTGTGTATCTGTCCAGGCAGAGGATGCTTATCAGAAAACTACCTCCAGTTTAATTCCGGTTAACGACCGCACTTCTGTTAAAACAATTCCTTACCATGCCAGTAATATTGTGTTAAATACCATAGGCGGAGATAACTGGAGCACACCGGGAGAAGGTATTGCCTGGAAGATTGACGTTCCGAAAGCTGGTTTATATAAGATAGCTGTACGGTTCAAGCAGGTATCAAATAGAGATTTTTATTCCATAAGAAAACTAACGGTTAATGGTGAAGTTCCTTTTAAAGAAGCTTCTGAAATTAAGTTTAACTATAAATCAAAATTCCAATTATCCTATCTGGGAGATGGAAGTCAGGATTATTATTTTTACTTTAAGAAAGGTATCAATACAATATCCCTTGCGGTAACCTTGGGGAGTCTTGGTCCGGTTATCAGTGAAGTAAATAAAAGTATCAATAACTTTAATGAATTATATCGTGAGATTATTCAGATCACCGGTACGGATCCGGATCAATACCGGGATTATAAGCTGACGACTTTGCTGCCTGATCTGAAGGCTTCATTAGAGACGGAATATAACAGACTTACAGCAGTAGTGAATGCTTTTGGCAATAATAATCAAAAGACATCAGAAATTTCAAGTATGCTGGTTCAGTTAAAACGATTGCTCCAAAAGCCTGATAATATCTCTAAGGAGTTGAAATCTTTTAATGATAATATCTCAGCGTTAAGCAACTGGACCATGACCTTGGGAGTACAGCCCTTACTGCTGGATTACATATCTGTCTGTGGTGACGGATATCAGCTTGGGAAGCCAGAGGGTAATCTGTTCCAGAATATGAAGCATAATGTACTGGCCTTTGTGGCCTCTTTTACCAATGATTATACAGTTAGTAATTCTAAAGATAATGAAAGCAAAAAGAATATTGAGGTTTGGATTTCCACTTCAAGAGATCAGTATAACATTGTTCAGAGGATGGTAAATAAGGAATTTACCGATCGAAATTTCACTGTAACAATAAAAATGGTAGGTGCCGATACGATTATGCCTTCTACAATATCTGGCAACGGGCCTGATGTAGCGATACAGATTAACGGCATTATGCCATCAAATTTTGCATTCCGCAATGCAGCTTATGATTTAACCAAATTCAAAGATTTTGAAGAGGTAAGCAGCAGTTTCCCGAGTGGTGCCATGGAATATTTCGAGTATCAGGGTTCTTATTATGCTTTACCGGATCAGATGAGCTTCCCGGTTATGTTTTACCGTAAGGATATCATAGAGGAGCTTGGACTTGAGATACCGAATACCTGGGATGATTTACTGGAATTGATGCCTTATCTTCAAGCGAGAAACATGGATATGTGCCTGGAAACATATTCGGGTGCTTCTTTAGGAGCTGCAACGAGTATGAGTTCTACGAAAGCGATTAATAGCATCTTATTATCCATGCTATATCAAAACGGAGAAGAACTTTATAAGGATGGAGGCAGTGTATCGAATCTGGATAGCGATACATCCTTGCAGATATTTAAAAAGTGGACGGAATTTTATACGAAAAATAATATGAGTGTCAGCATGGATTTTGTGACTCGATTTAGAAAAGGATCTGTCCCCATAGGAATTGTTGATTTTACTTACTATAATACATTGAAGGCTACTGCACCTGAAATTGACGGTTTATGGGGAATTGCTCCCATACCGGGAACCGTATCTGAGGATGGAGCCATAAACCGGAGTACGGCAAGCATTGTCGGAGCTTCCATGATACTGAAGAATACGGTGGATAAGAAGGGAACGGCAATGGAAGCCTGGGAATTCTTAAAATGGTGGACCGGTTCTGAGGCACAAGTAACATATTCGAATGAACTGGAGGCTGTACTCGGTGCAGCAGCCCGCTATCCGGTTGCTAATCTGGATGCTTTGGAAGCACTCCCCTGGACCAAAGAAGACTTGACGGTTTTAGAAGAAAGTATTTCCAATCTTCGGGGAATACCACAGGTTCCCGGTGGCTACATTACCGGTCGTTATATTGAAAATGCATTCTTGAGAGTTGTCGATGAGAATATAGATCCTGTTGATACCCTTTATTCCATGGTGGAATACATCAATCAGGAGCTCAAATACAAGCAGGAAGAATTCAAAGTATTAAATCGTCAATAAGTATAATGAATGGTAATGCTTATTATACAATCGCATGGAGGTGCTTAAATTGTTACATAGATCAGGAAGCTTTGGAGCATGGTTTAAGTTAACCATTTACCAGATAAAAAAGCATAAATTAATATATCTCATGATGGCTCCTTTTTTAATCATCTTTTTTATTTTCACAGTATTGCCAGTACTTCAGTCAATTTATTATAGTTTTACCGATTTTAATGTGCTGGAAAGTCCTGACTGGGTAGGAATAAGCAATTACAAAAAGCTTTTCTTAAATGACGATATTTTTAAGAAAGCGATACAAAACACCATCATGATAGCAATATTTATAGGACCGCTTGGGTATATCTTTTCCTACTTACTGGCATGGTTAATCAATGAGCTGCCGCATAAGCTTGGGGTTTTGCTTACCGTTATATTTTATGCTCCATCCATGGCGGGTAATCTGTTTTACATATTCAATTTGATCTTTTCCAGTGATTCCACCGGTTATCTGAATGGATTGCTATTAAAGCTAGGCATCATTGATGAGGTTGTGTTGTGGCTGCAGGATGAGAATACCATGATTACGATCGTAATCATAGTATCTCTATGGATGAGCCTTGGAGTAGGTTTTCTCTCCTTTATAGCTGGACTTAAAGGGGTTGACCCCAGCCAGTATGAAGCAGGGGAAATTGATGGAATTAAGAATCGGTGGCAGGAGTTATGGTATATCACCCTTCCTAATATGAAACCACAGCTTCTGTTTGGTGCTGTCATGTCGATAACCGGATCCTTCTCCGTAGGTGAAGTATGTAATGGACTGGTCGGATTTCCAAGTCCTAATTATGCAACCCATACGATTTACAATCATTTAAGTGATTATGGTTTGATCAGGATGGAGATGGGCTATGCATCTGCGATAGCTGTAGTACTGTTTTTTCTGATGATTTTTGCGAATTTATTGGTACAGAAGTTCTTGCGAAGAGTAGGTACCTGAAATTCATCAGAATTTAATTTTAAACTATTTCCATGTATTATTTGAACTGCCGCGAGGTGGTGGAATGGAGACATTTATGAAATTAAAACAACGGATGCGTTTACTGAAAATAAATAGAACACGCCGAAAGAGCAGCAGAAGCTTAGCGGGTAATATATTCTTAGGGATATTTCTCTCATTGATAGCTATTTTGTTTATTATGCCAATCCTGATCGTGGTGAATAATGCGTTCAAGCCGATGAACGAAATGTTCATGTTCCCTCCGAAGCTGTTCGTTTTACACCCTACCTTAAATAACTTTTTTGATTTGTTTGAGATGGCCTCTAACACTCTGGTTCCTTTTACAAGATATGTTTTTAATACTGTACTTACCGTGTTTTTTGGTGCGGTCGGGCATATCGTTATCGCCAGCATGTGCGCTTTTCCACTGGCGAAGTATAAGTTTCCAGGTTCAAAGTTTATTATGAATATGATAATTTTCTCTTTGATGTTTTCGACGGCGGTAACGCAGGTTCCGAACTTTATCATTATTTCAAGATTGCATCTGTTAAACAGTTATGGGGCGATAATTTTTCCAGCTTTTGGGTACAGTCTGGGACTATATCTGATGAAGAACTTTATGGAGCAGATTCCGGATGCTTTATTGGAAGCGGCAAAAATAGACGGATCTTCGGCGTTTGATGTTCTATGGCAGGTTGTTATGCCACTTGTAAAACCAGCTTGGGTTACTGCATTTATTCTGGTTTTTCAGCAATTGTGGACGAATACGGGTTCCAGCTATATCTATGATGAAAGCTTAAAAGGAGTTGGTTATATGCTATCCCAGCTTGCCAGTGGAGGTATTACCAGTGGAGTCAGATCCGGACTTGGTGTAGCCCGTGCAGGTGTATTTTCCGCAACCTCACTGCTTATGTTTATCGTTCCTGTATGCGTATTCTTTATCACCCAGAGTAATGTCATTTCCACGATGGCAACCTCCGGAATGAAGGAATAGGAGGAGGATACCTTGAAAAGATCAGTCAAAATATTATGCAATCGGTTTATTTATATCTATGTGTTTGTATTACTTCTATCCTTTGTGATGAATACCGGCACCGCTTATGCTGAAACGGATTCCTATACCTATTCCTTATGGAATGAGGCAGAGAAAGCTCCGGTAGCTTATCAATCGGAAAAAAGTCTTCATGCTTCTGATTTCGGTTTGGAGAGCTTTCAACGTATCAGGGATATCTTTGTTAAAAATGATTACTTATATGCTGCCATCGACAATTACATCTTAATTGCAGATAGTAATTTCAAAGTCGTACATACCATTTCTTCCTATGATAATAATGGGACACAGGACACCTTATCCGCTCCCAATGGCATCTATGTTACGGAGGAAGGAGATATCTATGTTGCAGACCCGGCAAAAGGTTCAGTCTTTAAATTTAATTCAAAGTTTGAATTTATACAAAGTTTTTCGGAGCCTGAGAATCTGACAGGGATGGAGGGTATCCCTTATCAACCCTTAAAAGTCGTGGTAGATCATATCGGACGTATCTATGTACTGGCAAAGAATGCTTATGAAGGAATCATCGAATTAAAGCCGGATGGTGCCTTCAGCCGTTATGTTGGTGCGAATCAGGTATCAGTAAGCATTGTTGATTTGTTCTGGCGGACGATTGCTACAGAAAAGCAGTTGGCCCAGATGAAGTTGTGGCTTCCGACGGATTACAGCGATATTGCTTTGGATATGGATGGATTCATCTATGCAACCGTTCGAGGTACGGATGTTTCCAATCCCATCAGAAAACTGAATGCAAAGGGCAAGGATATCATGAGAGAGTATGACAGGATTGTAAGACCCTCCGGTGATATGGCTCAGTCCGGCGGTAAATCCAGTTTTACCGGAATCGCATGCTCAGACGATGGCCGTTTTGCAGCACTCGACAGTACGAGATCAAGAATATTTGTTTACAATGAAGATGCAAGACTCCTATATGTTCTGGGAGGGAGCGGAAGCACCTCCGGGCAATTTACAAATCCCATCGATGTCGTCTTTTTAGGGAATAACATTATCGTGGCGGATTCCATAACCGAATCGATTGAGGTGTTTGTGCCTACGGAATACGGTTCTTATATCAATGAAGCGAATTATTATCAGCAGAACTATGAGTATGAAAAGGCTGCTGCAGCTTGGGAAAAGGTTGCCCTGATTAATCCTAATTATGCTTATGCTTATGTCGGCATTGGAAAGCAGGAACTACGCAACAAGGATTATGAGGCTGCGAAGAATTCCTTCTATACTGCACAGGATGTGGAATATTACTCAAGTTCCTTTGCGAAGGTAAGGGAAGCCTTTCTTGATCGGAACTTTGGTACGATTATAAGTAGAATTTTTGCGTTGATCGTCCTGCTGGCAGTAATAAAAATCCTCCGTTTTTTTCTGAAAAAATATGGCTTGAATTTTCAAAATGGATTTACTGAAAAGCTGATTTATCTGAAAAAGCAATTTTTTAACTATCCTTTGTATCTGCTTTCTCATCCTTTTAAAGGTTACGATGAGATTAAATATGAGAAAAAGGGAAGTTATCCGGTATGCATTACCATCCTGATCACATTATGCCTGCTTAATATTATACAAAGTAAGTATACATCCTTTATGATCAACTATCAGGATACCAACAATATTAACAGTATTCTACTGATACTGGCCACTATATTCCCTTACCTCCTATTTGCAACTGCCAATTGGAGTATTACAACGTTGATGGATGGCAAAGGTACGTTCGGAGAGATATTCCAGGTAAATATGTATGCACTGTATCCGGCTATTTATCTGAATCTGGCAGCAATTCTGCTATCAAACCTGGTTACCTTGGAAGAAATACCCATGGTCAGCATGCTCTTTGGTTTAGCCAGCTTTTTATATTGCTTTTATCTGTTTATCGGGTTAGTTGTCATTCATGGTTATACCTTTACAAAGGGAGTGGGATCCTTGCTGCTTACTTTTGTTGCAATGGCTGTGATTGTATTTATTCTTTTGCTTTTGGTTACTTTGGTGGGCGGATTTTTTGATGATATTTATACAATAGTGCAAGAATTCACACTGCTTTTTTAAAGGATGAATTGTGAAGTCAAATTCTCTTCCCTATGTGAATGATAGAATATATATTTTACTTATTTATGCTGCAGCCTGGCGGCAGAAAGGAGGCAAAAATGACTATAAAAAAAGGTATTGCACTTATTCTATGCATTGTGATGATAATTGCAGCTGTTTTTGCCGTAAGGGGGGTTCTGAATAAAAACAACGGCGGGGCATATGACGATGCGGATACCGGGACTTCCAATCTGATTAATGTTGGAAGCACTTCAAATGAATTTATCGCGCTGGATAACCCTCCGATTACTGATGGAATGGAGAAGATTGCAGAAAGCAATCGGATACTTTTGTATCTGGACAAAACCAATGCAAATCTTCGTCTGATCATGAAAGAAACAGGCGATTATATGGATACAAAGATTTTCAATGGTGTGAATGGTAATGAGACGATTAAGAATACTCAAAAATCTGATCTGCGATTCACCTATATGTCCACCACCAGGGGCAATAGCAGAATAACCCTGTCGACAATGGATGATTATACCTTATCCGTTATGCTAGAGGGGGTTACCTATGAAACCATTGATCAGGGTATCCGGATAAAATATGAAATAGGTGATACCAGAATTACATACAACGATTTCCCTCTCTATATTACTGAGGAACGTATGAAGGAATTTGTAATATCACATCTAAATTCAACACAGGTGCAGCTGCTGACTTCCACCTATTACAGACTGTCCCAGGGTGTATATGTACGTAAATCCAACGATACTAAACCCTTAGGAAAACTGGCGGCCAATGAGCTCTTCGCTATGTTCTATGAGAACGGCACTTATACGAAAGAAGAGTTAGAGGCGGATAACCTTGCGAATGATGTGGTAATCACCAGTGCCAATGCGCATATCAGTGCAGCCTTAGAATATGTACTCCAGGGAGATGATCTTGTTGTAAGGATTCCGGTGAGTGAAATTATAGCACAGGAGCAGTATCCTATTCAATCCATCGATGTCCTGCCTTATTTCTTAAGCGGATCGACTGGGGATGTGGGTTACTTCTTTGTACCCGATGGCAGCGGAGCTGTTATTAACTTTAACAATAATAAGACGAGTGAATTTGCATACTCCTCCCGCTATTATGGCGGTGATAAGCTGATCAGCAGCGATACCTATAAAGAGAATACCCAAAGCCTTAATCTACCGGTTTTCGGTATGAAGAAGAAGGATTTTGCTGTTCTTGGCATTATCGAGGGAGGAGCCGGTGTGGCTAATGTGAATGTCAGTGTCAGCGGCATGTCCGACGAATTTAACAAGCTTGGTCTTAATTTCATCCTCCGTGATATCGATAATATCTCTCCTTCCAATGTATCGAATTATACGATGCCGAAGTATTCGGAGGATGCTTACAATAGCGATATCATAATAAGGTACCGGTTTTTGACCGGAGAGAATGCGGATTATTCCGGTATGGCAAAAGCATATCAGAATTATCTTGTGGATCAGGGAATCCTCGTAAAGCAGGAGAGTGAAGCACAGGCTCCGATTTATGTAGAGCTTTTAGGAGCGGTGAATAAGAAGAAATTCATCTTGGGAATTCCTTATACAACGTCAGAAGCATTAACCACCTTTGATGAAGCAAAGGAAATTATTAAGTCCCTGAATGAAAATAACATTACAAATATAAAGCTTCTGTATACCGGTATAACAAATGGGGGACTTAATCAATCTGCAGTAAAATCGGTTCAAATTCTAAGCTCCCTGGGCGGGAAGAAGGGATTAAAGGAATTGAATACCTATGTTCAGGAACATGGGGCAATGCTTTATCCGAATTTCAGACTGCAGACATCGGTCACGAAAAAGGGTATATCAAATAGTATGCGGCCCCAGACCCTTGGCGGAGCGTTTGCTGAAATATATGACTTTGACCTGGTAACCAGAGAAGCAATAAAAAATAACAAATATCCGACAATCATAATCGCTGCGAAGTCCTTACCGAGCTACATTGATCAATTTGCTTCCTCCTATTCAGCATTGGGAATTCCTCAATTAGCCTCCTGTGATCTGGCTGACTTTGTGGCTGCGGATTATCGAAAGGGTCACAATGTTTCTATGGAGCATTCCTGGAAATATTATGATGAGGTATTGAGTCGTCTGACAGAGGATTATGAGCTTATGCTTTCCAATCCTATGGCTGCTGCATATCGGAATGTATCCCGTATCACGGATCTTCCTGCATCCAGCAATCGGTATAAGCTGATTGATTATGATATTCCCTTTGTTCAGTTGGTGTTGAACGGATATATTAATTATTCGGTTCCGGCGGTGAATATGCAGGGATTGACTATAAGGAAGGAAATCATGCAGGCAATCGAAGCTGACAGCAGCTTAAAATTCAGATTTACCTATGAAGGAACTAAGGCTCTGTCGAATTCAGATTATGAGAATGAGCTTCTTACACAGTATTCAATCTGGAAAGATAGTGTAGGTGCTTATTATAAGGAATACAATGACTTTTATCAGAAGGTAAAGGATGCCCAGATGATTAAGCATAGGGTTGTTGACGGAAATTACGATCTAAGAGTGGTTACCTATTCCAATGGAGTATGTGTCTACCTAAATTATGGCAGCACTGCCGAAACCATTGCTGGAGTTACTGTCGAGCCATTAAGCTATGTGGTGAAATAAATGCCGCAAACGGCATTGTGGAGGTAAAAATGAAAAGGAAAAATCAATCTTGGTATAAAAGGCTCTCTTTTCGTCAGAGAAATACCTTATGGGGAATCATATTTTTATTGCCATGGATGATAGGAATGCTGCTGTTCTTCCTTGGACCCCTATTAAAGACCTTTTACTACAGCCTCAATGATATGAAGCTTGGAGTGGCTGGCATTCAATATACGTTCATCGGAATCAGCAATTTTATCAAAGCCTTAGCGGAAAATGCAGACTTTAACCAGCTTTTGCTTACCGCCATTGGTGAAGCGTGCTTGAATGTGCCGGTAATGATCGTCGTTTCCTTATTCCTTGCTCTATTACTGAATGGCAATTACTGGGGGCGCGGCTTTTTCCGTATGATATTTTTCATCCCGATTATTTTAGCAACGGGTCTTGCCAGTATGGAGATGTCGGGAACGGATTATGTGGTTCGGGAAAGTACCTCCAATACGGTAATTAATACCGGTTTTCTGGCACAATTTTTTATATTGAGCGGGCTGCCTCAGTCAGTGATATCCTATCTGGTACAGTTTGTATCAACTATTTTTAATGTCATTACGGTATCCGGTATACAGATGCTGATTTTCCTTGCCGGTTTGCAATCCATCTCACCCTCGTTGTACGAAGTGGCGAAAATCGAAGGTGCAACATCCTATGAAACCTTCTGCAGGGTGACCCTGCCGATGGTTTCGCCGATGATTTTACTGTGTGTTGTATATAGCTTCTCTGATTCCTTTTATCGGGCGAAGCTTACCGATGAGATCTATAAGGTTGCATTTACAAAAAGCCAGTATGGTCTCAGTGCTTCCATGAGTGTGTTATATCTGATATCAAGTATTGTAGTCATAGGAATAGTATCACTCGTGATATCAAGGAGGGTATTCTATTATGATAAATAAGCTCGGGAAGAAAAAGGATATGGCTTATTTCCTTAGGAAGAAAACAGCAGGCTTATTATTTATTATCTTCCGTTATGTTTTACTAATCACATTAGGTTTTGTTATTATCACACCTTTATTAAAGCTATTGAAATCAGCGCTGACAGATCCCTCAGCATTAGGGTTGAACAATTCCAAATGGTTTCCCCCGGCGGTATCGACCGAAGCTTTTCAGGTGGCGAATATCTTGATTAATTACTGGAAGGCCTTGGGATATACCTTGGCCAACACTGCCTTTATCGTATTCCTGCAAACCTTTAGTGCAGCGTTAGCAGGCTATTCCTTTGCACGTATCAAATTTAAAGGAAGTAAGATATTATTTGGATTGGTAATCCTGACCATCATAGTACCGGTGCAATCTGTTATGCTTGCTCAATATATCGCCTTCCGTAATTTTGATATCTTTGGTTTGGTTAAACTGATTACCGGAGAAGAATGGAATCTTCTTGGCAATCCAATTGCAATCTATATCCTGGCTGCAACAGATATGGGATTAAAAGGTGGCTTATACATCTATATCTTCCGGCAGTTTTTTAGAAATCTTCCTGTCTCCATTGAGGAAGCTGCTTTTGTAGACGGAGCAGGATTTTTGCAGACCTTTTTCAGGATTGTCCTTCCCAGCTCCAGATCCTCGGTCATGACGGTAGCTGTACTTAGTTTTGTATGGAATTTTGGAGATACCTATTATACCGCCCTCTTAAATCCTACCAAATATCACATGGCTCTTAGACTGACAACCATATACAGCTCAGTGATACAGGCGTTGAAGACTGCCAACAATAATAAACTGATCCCTCCCACCTTTGATTTTATATTTGACAATCCGCTTTATCAGAATGCTGTTGCATCCGCCTGTTCCTTATTGGTTATCATACCGTTACTTATTATCTATCTGTTCATACAGAAGAAATTTGTACAGGGTGTGGAACGAAGCGGATTAGGTGGTGAATAAGGAATTGTTAAAAATAAAGTATTGTAAAGGAGATATTTTTCATGAGCGATAATAAGGAACTAGATGTAAAGATGGAAAATGATGATGAAAAAGTCGTAGACGGCGTTCATAATTACAGCACCGCGCAGGACTACGTAAAGCCGACGGATACCAAGGTTTTGCAGCAACTGGAATGGTTCCAGGATCAGAAATTGGCTCTTATGATGCATTGGGGCCCCTACTCCCAGCTTGGCCTTGTGGAATCCTGGGCACTCAGTGATCAGGATGCGGAATGGGCCAGAGACGGAGTTGATTGGGATGTGGACGGCGAGACCTTTAAAAAACAATATTTTGATCTGAATAAAACCTTTAATCCTATTCGCTTCCAGCCGGAGAAATGGGCGGAAGCAGCGAACGATGCCGGGTTCCGATACCTGGTATTTACAACCAAGCATCATGATGGCTTCTGCATGTGGGACAGCAAATATTCCGATTATAAGATAACCGGAGTGGATTGCCCCTTCCATACACATAAATATGCGGATATCTGTGCTCACCTGTTTGAAAGCTTTCGCAAAAAAGGCCTGGGTATAGCAGCATATTTCTCGAAGGCAGACTGGCATATACCCTCTTATTGGAACAGCAGCCTGGAAAGAGGAAGCTTTACCTGGAGAGGACCATCCTATGACCCTTCGAAAAATCCTGAGCTTTGGGAAGAGTTTGTACAGTTTACCCAGAAGCAGATACTGGAGCTTGCTACCAACTATGGCAAGATTGACGTTCTTTGGTTTGATGCTGGTTGGGTATGTAAGGAATCGTATTACCAGGATATCAGGCTGAATGAAGTGATAGATAAAATCAGGGAATTCCAACCCTGGATACTCAGTGCCGACAGAACCATCGGAGGACCCTATGAGAATTATGTCACTCCGGAGCAATGTGTACCGGATAAGCCTTTGGGTATTCCGTGGGAGAGCTGTATAACCATGGGAACCTCCTTCTCCTTCAAGTATGAGGATACCTATAAATCACCTCGTGAGATTATCAATCTTTTCGTGGATATCGTAGCGAAAGGCGGTAATCTGGCATTGAATGTCGGACCCCAGCCGGATGGAAGACTTCCGGAAGGTGCTCTCAGGACGATGAAGGGGATGGGTGAATGGCTGAGAACCTACGGGGAAGCCATCTATGGAACCAGAGTCTGTGCTCCTTATAAAAAGGATGGGATTGCCTTTACGAAGAAGGAAAATTCCGTTTATGCATTTAAAATGTATCCGTCAGAAGCGGATAAAGTCATCAGGGAACTGAACATCCCTTATGAAGGCGGTATACAGGCGGTAACCATGCTGGGTACCGATGAAAAAATCGAATTCAGAGGTACCAAGGGAAACTATATATTTAAGCTTCCGGAAGGTAGTGGCAGCAAAGCTCCAATAGGGCATGTTTTCAGAATAGAGGAGGAATGTAAATGAGTAAGATAATAGGAAGCCCTTTACCAAATATGCCGTGGGTAGAAAAACCAGCCGGAACCAAAGGACCAGTGTGGAGATATCCAAATAATCCGATCATTGCTTCGGATGCGATACCGAGTTCCAATAGTATATTTAACAGTGCGGTAGTACCTTACGGCGATGGCTATGCCGGAGTATTCCGATGTGACAGTAAGGCGGTCAGCATGGATATTTATGCAGGCTTCAGCAAGGATGGACTGGAATGGGAAATTAATCATCATCCGATTACCTTCCTGGGGGAGGATCCCGAAATTCTGCAAAGAGAATACCGATATGACCCTAGAGTATGTTTCATTGAAGACCGTTATTATATAACCTGGTGCAATGGATACCATGGACCGACCATAGGTCTTGGCTATACCTTTGATTTTATTACCTTTTATCAACTGGATAATGCATTTTTGCCATATAATCGTAATGGGGTACTTTTTCCGAGAAAAATGAATGGTAAATATGCAATGCTCAGCCGTCCCAGTGATACGGGTCACACACCCTTTGGTGATATATTCTATAGTGTAAGTCCTGATTTAGAGCACTGGGGTCATCATAGATTCGTTATGGGTGCATATAAAAATGATAAATCAGCATGGCAGGCAACTAAGATTGGACCCGGACCGGTTCCGATTGAGACTGAGGAAGGGTGGTTACTCATTTACCATGGGGTTCTTGCTACCTGCAATGGGTTTGTTTATCGTATGGGATGTGCTCTCTTAGACATTGATGAGCCCTGGAAGGTAAAATACCGTTCAAAATATTATATCTTGGGACCGAGAGAGTATTATGAGTGTGTAGGTGATGTGCCTAATGTAGTATTTCCATGTGCAACCTTATCCGATTCAGAAACAGGACGTATCGCAATTTATTATGGATGTGCGGATACGGTAACAAGTGTTGCTTTCACCACGGTAGATGAATTACTTACTTATATCAAAGAAAACCCGCTATAAAAGAATTGTGAAAACAGTTGTGAAAACAGTTGTATTAAAATTAATATAAAAATACCCCCGTCACCCGTAGATAATCAAGGTGAAGGGGGGTGTTTTAAGTATTCGTTAGTCAACCGGGATTGACATTTTGTATCAGATAGCTTTATAAAAACATAAATTAAAAATCAGTAGATTTTCTAAATTCTACTTTGGAATTGATGGTTATGATTTCATAAGAAGCATCGGGGTTTTCCATTCGGTAAAGCAGCTGAGCCACAAGACGTTTACCGATAGTTTCGTTCTGTACCTGCACCGTAGTGAGATTTTCCGTATCATTGTATTCCGGATTATTATCATAGCCTGATATTGCAATATCCTGCGGAACACGTATTTTATGCCTGCTGCAGTATTGGAGAAGGATGTGACCGATATAATCGCTGGCGCAGACAAAAGCCTCAGGCTTCTCATCCAATTGATCAAGAAAGGCCTCAATTTCCTCCTGGTAAGTATCTATGCCAATGGATCCGGTAAAGTTATATTTATGATTTATAGGGATGTTGCTTTGATACATTGCATTAAGAAAACCATCATAGCGTTCATAATTGGTTAAGGCATAATTAATATCACCAATGAATCCGATTTTCGTACGGCCCCTCTTAATGATAGTATCAACAATCTGGGATACACAGCGTTTTCCTTCCAATAACACTAAATCCCCTTGTAAGGATTCAAAGGGTATTTGTGTTGCAACATCCATAAAAACCTTCGGGATGCTCAGGCTGTTTAACATACTAAGAATCTTTGTATCATATACATTCAGGATAATCATTCCCTGCACCGACTGATTTGTCAATACCGTAGGAAGAACGTAATTGCTGGCAGCTTTCGTTGGTAAATAGGTATATAAAAGATTAATGTTATGTTTTAATAAATCCTTCGCCAGTCTATGAATAATTTTCATCCAGAACATGGAGGTTTCGGGCCTTGACACGGCTACAGATACGGTAATCGGTTCTTCCTTTGGCAATGCCTCTGATGAAAAAGACTTAATAGCCTCCGGTATATTATAATTCATTTCTTCTGCCTTTTTAAAAATTTTCATCCGAAGGTCATCGGATACTCCGCCGTGGCTACTGAGCGCCTTCCAGACGGTTACTCTGGAAATGTTCAAGGCATCAGCTATTTCTTGCATGGTTGCTTTCTTCATTCTATTACCCCTTTGTAAAATATTTTAATGGGACTATTAAGTGTATTGAATCATTCATCATTAGTCAAATTGTTCTGATTGTCTCGCCATTTGCACACTGGTCGATTTGGTATTAGTTTATATAGATATCATAATTTCTGCTGCTGCAGTATTCAATTAATTATAATTTTACCGTCTGAAAAAAGGGATATTTCCCTTGTATTATCACTGCTTAAGCAGCGAATTTCGAAGGAGTTTTTTGTAGTCTCAACAATTACGGATAATCCATCGATGCATAAATCGGTTAATTCGGATAGGTCAGAAGTGTAATAACCTTTCTCGTCCATGAAACAATGTTCTGCATAATATACCGTTCTTAGCCGCCATTTGATTTTTTCATCTTCTGGTATGGTATATCTTAAATCACATCCGGATTTCGAAGTTTCCTCCTCAGTACAGAAAAAGACAAATCCCCATAATTCCGGATAATGAATATTAATGACTCCTGTCGGTGCCCATACCCAATTATCCTCAGAATAAGGTAAATATGTATTTTTGTCAATTTTTTTAGTATATTTACCCTCCTTAACATCAACAAGCCACTGTACCCTGGAGAAGTTTACCCTCCAATATTCCCCATCTCTAGGAATGCGTTTTTCATAGGAGCATTCTTTCAATACTTCAAAGGGCATCACTACCTCAACAGACCAATACCGGTTCTTGGCAACAGGATTATTTAATTCGCCGTCAATATATACTGCAGTCTTTAATCCGCGAATATCCCAATGATTAATGGCAAGTCCCTGATCCCGATAGGCTTTTGTTAAAAAGAGATCCCATACGGTATTCATAGCATTCATTTCAAATTCAAAATATTGCTGAGTATCAGAATCCGGATCAAGGAAGATCTCAAAATCATTATCACGGAAGATAACATCATCTCGATCCGTTACAGTCGCCCAGATCTCATCGCCCTCCAGAATAGCGCTAAAGTATAAATTATCATTATCCCACAGCATTTTAGCTCTGGTGCGAAAACGCGGTGCCGGCATCCCATCTCCCTGGATATCTACGAAATCCTCAGTGAAAGAAGCCTCTTCCCAAAAGGGCTTATTGATATTGCCATCAAGATAAAAAGGTTTGGTTGCTCTTTGGCATAAATATACCGGCGGGTTAAACTCTATCTTCGGTTTAGGTATTCGATATCTAATATCCTTCATGTCCTGACTCCCTTTCCATATGTTAATAAATGTAACTGTTTTGTTAAAGTTGGAACTTTACAATACTGATACATATTATAGCGATTATAGCATACATATTTTCAATTCACAATAAAATTTATAAAAATGTTAACATAATTAACATTAAATGTTTTATAATGATAAAATAAAGTTATCATATGTATAGCGTTTTTATAACTTGTGTGATAATATGAGATAAACAAGTTTTATACGAATGCAAAGTGAATTGGAGATAAACATTAAAACAGTACATATTAGAATGCTGTGTGGGATAGTTTCATTTTAGGTATTAATGATTTGAAAGGAGAAGGCAAATGAATTTTTCAAAGCAATTAGTGTTAGAGATTGAAGAGCAATTTCGGCTTATTCAGCCTATATTGGGAGAGCTTCAGGAAATACTTAATCAGCAATTGTCAAATTGTAGTGAGGATCAGAAATTACTAATGAAATTTCTGTACAGTTCAATGCCAATGAGTGATCTGATTGATCATGATTTTTCGTTATATCTGAGTTATGCGGATCATGCGCTTTTCCTAAGGGAGTATATGGACTGGTGCAAGGAAATACCCGAACGGATATTTCTAAGTGACGTCGTACATTATAGAATAAATTCAGAAAATATAACGGACTGCAGAAGGTTTTTCTATGATATTCTTATACCCAGAATACAGGGAAAATCGATGGAAGAAGCAGCAATTGAGATAAATTATTGGTGTGCGGAGAATGCACAATACAAAGCCAGCGATTTTAGAACCGCTGCGCCGATCACGATTTATCTGTCGGGCACAGGAAGGTGTGGGGAGGAATCTACCTTTACAGTCACAGCCCTGCGAAGTGTAGGAATACCTGCAAGACAGGTATATACTCCAAGATGGGCCCATTGTGATGATAACCATGCCTGGGTTGAGGTGTGGTGTAACGGAAGGTGGTATTTTCTGGGCGCCTGTGAGCCTGAGGAAGCTCTGAATATAGGATGGTTCACCAAAGCAGCTTCCAGGGCGTTATTAATACATAGCAGAAACTTTTCCTCCATTCACCAGGAGGATATGATTTCGAAAGAGGGATTACTGACCTACGTGGGTCATACCGGTTTATATGCAAAGACCAGAGAGATCGAAGTAGTCGTAGTGAGCAGTCTGGAGCAGCCGGTAGAAGGTACAAGGGTCCAATTTGAGATATTGAATTCATCTGAATATGCGAGAGCGGCAACGCTTATAACGGATCGGGAGGGTAAAGTAAGGATTGCCCTGGGTCTTGGTGATATCAATGTTCATGTGAGCAAGGATGATAAATTTGCTGAACATATCTTAAAAGCAGGCGAAACAAAATTAGTAATCAATCTGGATAGCAGCTCCCGGGAAAAAAACAGATGGCTGGAATATACGATCAAAGCGCCCGAGGAGTCCCTGTTACACCCGGTTAATATAACTGAGGAGCAAAAAGAGATAAATAAACAGCGGTTAGCCGAATGTGACAGACTCAGGAACGAGAAGCTGGAGGATTATTATAAGGAAGAACTGGCAAATCAACAGGAAGCAGCAAAGGAGATTTTAAAGGCTGCAGGTAGCAATTTTCATGATATATTTGAGTTTGTCTCAAGGGATCATAATCCGTATCGCCTTAAGCTTCTAAAGGAATTAGCCTCAAAAGATTATTTTGACTCAAAAGCTGAGGTTTTAGAAGAGCATCTGGAAGAGGCTCTCAAATATAAGGACAGGATGGAGGATGAAATATTCTGCAAATATGTTCTATCCCCCAGAATATCATACGAGTTTCTTACTCCTTACCGTAAGTACATAGCACAGTATTTTACAGAGGAGCAAAAGCGAAGTTTTGCTGCTAATCCGTCAAATATCTGGGAGTATATGAATCAGAACATGAGTTATAGAAAGGATAGGGATTACAGCCTTCTAATCACCTCCCCGGCTGGTTCACTGAAGCTTAAAGTAATCAATGAAGCCAGCAAAAAGGTGCTATTTGTAGCGATTTGCAGGACCTTGGGAATTCCTGCAAGGTTAAATCCGGTCGATGCTGTGCCACAGTACTATGATGGAACTGTTTTTATCAATACAGTAGCATCTCAGGAGCAGAAGGTCAGGAAAGCCTCATTATACTTTGAATTTATGCAGCAGCATACCTGGTGTTATTATCAGACCTGGACGATTGGTAAATTAGAGAATTGCTGCTATAAAACCCTGGACTATACGGAGGAGCAATTTGGTAGCTCTCAAGCATTACTTAGTCTGGAACCGGGGGAATACCGGATTATTACTGCCAATAGATCTCCCGCTGGAGATATACAGGCAGCAGAGTATTACTTTGATTTAGAAGAGGGGGAAAGTAAGACAATTACCCTTCATCAAAAGAAAGCAGTCAAGGAAGCATTGATGGAAGAGCTGGATCTGCCGGAGCTTCTTACTAAGGATGGCAAGGGTAATACGATATCTTTGAGAACAATTGCGAAGGGGAGAAAAAGTGTATTTATTTGGCTGGAGGAAGGGAAAGAACCGACAGAACATATTCTGAATGAAATAATTGAACAGCAGGAAGCGATTCAAAGCCAGGCTTGGAGCTTTGCTTTCCTTGTGAAGGGAGAGAGTGCTTTTGATAATAAAACGTTATCCAAAGTTCTTACACTGATACCGGGTATTCATACTTACTTTGATTATTTTGGTATTAATATTGATAAGATAGCCGGACTTTTAAACTCTGAGCCTGATAAATTACCCTTTGTTATTGTAACTGATGAAAATCAAAAGGTGATTTATACCTCCTGTGGTTATAATGTTGGTTCCGTCAAGCAGATTCTGAAAGCAATCAGATAGAATACGTGAGCATCAATCATGTTTCATAACATATTACGATAAAAGGTATACCGTTAAGTATTAAAAGCATTTAGCAAGCATGAAATCGTTCGGTTCATAAAAAGTACATTAAAATGAATATAGCATAGGATTTTTATAGAATAGGAAAGGATAGGTAGAACATAATGGAATTAATTGATAGGAGAATTATCAGAACCTGCATGGAATTGAAACGATTATCCAAGGTTCAGGCGAATTATTATGATGTTGAGAAGAAACCGTTATATCCCTTTGGATATGGTCTGTCCTACAGTGAATTATGGGAAAAGAATACCGGTCGAAAAGAATAAAGGTTATCTGATAGAGGAAAAATTACTTTACTTATGAAAGGAACAGACGTATGTATATATTACCCGCGCCTCATAGGCTTATATATAATCAACAGGAGTTTATCATTAAATATAATTCAAAGATAGTATTAAGCAGTGCTTTGGGTTTTCATGAACTGAACTATGCACATATTCTTCAAAAACAAATTGAGGATAGCTTATGCTTTATATTAGATATAACAAAAACGGAGCAGGAAGAGACCAATGGGATTTTCCTGCAGATTTCAGATGATTTAAAACCGGAGGAGTATCATGTACGTATACAGAAGGATCGAATCAGATTAATCGGCGGTAATAGCAATGCATTACTGTATGCAGTACAGACTCTGCGCCAGATGATCAGTCAGAAAGGGGCTGTTCTTCCTGGTCTGGAAATAGAGGATTATCCTGAGATTAAGAACAGAGGCTTTTATTATGATGTAACCAGAGGAAGAATACCAACCTTGAAAACGTTAAAGGCGCTGGCTGATAAAATGAGTTATTATAAATTGAACCAGTTGCAGCTTTATATCGAACACAGCTTTTTGATCAAAAATTTCAGCGAGGTATGGAGGGATGATACACCTCTTACACCGGAGGAAATTCTTGAGCTGGACAGGTATTGCAACAGCCTTAATATTGAACTGGTGCCGTCCATTGCAAGCTTCGGACATTTACATAAGTTATTAAGTACAAAAACCTATGAGGAATTGTGTGAGCTGGAAGATTCTAATAAGGACATCTTTTCCTATGTAGGAAGAATGGAGCATCATACGGTCGACGTAACCAATGAAAAAAGCTTCGAAATGTTGAAAACAATGCTTTTGGAATTAATCCCATTGTTTTCTTCCAAGCTGTTTAACATCTGTGCAGATGAAACCTTTGACCTGGGTAAGGGAAAAAGCAGGAAAGTAGCCGATGATATAGGAACAGATAGAATGTATATCGAATTTCTTAAAAAGCTCTGCAAATTAATGAAGGACAATGGAAAACAGATTATGTTCTGGGGTGATGTTATTATTGCAAAGCCTGAGGCTATCAAAGAGCTTCCGGAGGATATCATCTGCCTGCACTGGGATTATTGTACCAATGCCTCCGATGTAAACGTGAAAAAGCTCAAGGATCTCGGAGTGACACAGTATCTCTGTCCCGGTGTCCATGGCTGGAGGCGCCTGATCAATCACTATCATAATGCTTATGAGAATGTAAGGATAATGTGCAAATATGCTTATCAATATAAAGCAGAAGGATTACTGAATACCGATTGGGGTGATTATGGACACATCAATCATCCTGAGTTCTCTACTGTGGGAATGATCTATGGTGCAGCCTTCTCCTGGAATTCCAATATCCCGGAATATGATGAGATTAACAGACAGATTTCTGCGCTGGAATATCTGGATCCTACGGAGAGCTTCGTAGCCATCATCAGTAAGCTGACAAGTAAGGATGGCTTCCTATGGAATCATGTAGTACAGTATAAGGAATTATGCCAAAAGACTGATTCGAAGGAAAAGCAAAAGGAATATTTTAATGAGGTAGAGCTGGAGAGTGTCCTGCAATCCAATCAAATGCTGGCAGAAGCAGTCGATGAAATATACCGGATGCTCCCTAAGCTGGATGCATTCAAGCGAAATGTTGTAAAAGCATATCTGGTTGCTGCAAAGGGTATGCAGCTATTTAACACCCTTGGAGGAACCACCATGCAGTATGTGCACAATATAACAAATCCCCTGGCAACGGAACCTTTAAAGCTTGCCGTTGATTTGGAATATTGGTTCAAAGATTATAAGGATATCTGGAGGGGCGGTTCAAAGGAAAGTGAATTATTCCGCCTTCAGGAGGTTATTATCTGGTACGCTGATTACCTGCGGGAGATGTAAGAATATAATTGATGTTTTTCGTACTTTCTAATATATTGTATTGAATAACGAAAACGGAGGATAGGATGGGAATATTATCGTATAAAGAGAAAGATTTTTATCTGGATGGTGAGAAATTCACCATCCTTTCCGGTACCATGCATTATTTCAGAGTAGTTCCGGAGTATTGGGAAGACCGCTTAAAGAAGCTGAAGGCCTGCGGCTTTAATACCGTTGAGACCTACACCTGCTGGAATCTTCATGAAAGAAGGGAAGGGGAGTTCAACTTCTCCGGGATACTTGATATTGAAAAATACATCGCTGCAGCTGCATCCCTTGGACTTATGGTGATTCTCAGACCCGGACCTTATATCTGTGGGGAATGGGATTTTGGCGGATTGCCTTCCTGGCTTTTGAACTATCCGAAAATGAGGCTTCGTTGTTATGATGAGTTATTCTTATCAAAGGTGAGGCGATATTATAAAGAACTGTTTCGGCGGATAGGCCCATACTTATCCACCAACCAGGGAAATGTGATAGCGGTTCAGATTGAGAACGAGTATGGCAGTTATGGTGATGATAAACGTTATTTACAGGCAATTGTGGATATCTATAAGGAAAATAACATCGATTGTTTATTATTTACCTCGGATGGTCCGGGATATTTTATGCTAAATGGAGGCTCTCTGGATGAATATCTTGCAACCATTAATTTTGGCAGTAATCCAAAGGGTAATTTTGAACTGCTAGATACCTTCCGGCCAAATCAGCCGAGAATGTGCTGTGAATACTGGAACGGATGGTTTGACCACTGGTATGAGGAGCATCATACCAGAGAGGATGATGATACAGCTTTGATTTTTGAACAGATGCTACGGGAGCAAGCTTCTGTGAATTTCTACATGTTCCATGGCGGTACAAACTTTGGTTTTCATAACGGAGCGAATTACGATCATGGAATCCAGCCAACCATAACAAGCTATGATTATCATTGTCCGTTGAATGAATGTGGGGACTTGACGCCCAAATACCATGCGGTCAAGGCTGTTATGGAGAAATATTTTGGTAAGGCTCCGGATATGGAGGTTTCGAATCTGCCGAAAAAAGCATACGGAACTGTAACCTTAACAAAGGCAGCTTCATTGTTTGATAACCTGAAACGGCTTACAATACCGGTAGAGTCCTCCTATGTCATGACGATGGAGGAGCTTTCACAGGATTTTGGCTTCGTCCTGTATTCAACGGTATTAAGAGGCCCCTTTGAAGAGATGGAACTTACGATTGATGGTCTGCATGACCGGGCAATCATTTATATCAATGGTGAGATGAAAGGAATTATGGAGAGAACAGGCAGGCGGATGGATAAGATAACCATCGGTCTGGGTTTTTCTGAGGAGGCCAAACTGGATATCTTGGTTGAAAATTTGGGACGTATTAACTATGGCTCCAAAATCCGTGATGAGAAAGGAATTCTAAGGGGTGTTAAAATCGGACCCATGTATCATTACGGCTGGATCATGTATCCACTTCCCTGTGATGATTTGAGCAGGCTCAATTATGAGGATACTTTCTCAAAGGTCACAATGCCTACGTTCCTTAAGGGAAATTTTTATATTGAGGAAGCCTGTGATACCTTTGTCCGTCTCGATGGCTTTACCAAAGGAAATGTTTACATTAACGGTTTCAATCTTGGACGGTTTTGGAACATTGCAGGCCCACAGAAGACGTTATACTTACCCGGTCCGTTGCTGCGAAACGGTGAAAATGAAATTGTTGTACTGGAGCTGGAGGAAAACGAGAAGAATGAAATAATCTTAACCGATGTACATGATCTTGGATAAGGTTGTGTACGATACAGGAGGTAGCCATGGAACATGAACTTCCGCATTACATAGGTAAAATCCATCCAAACTGTGATTATCATCATGGTCAGATCTACCCGGCAAAAGGGGTGAAATGTTATCAAATATCCAGGGCGAACCGCGGGCATAGGGAGTATGATGATCATACGGGCTACACCTATAAGCATGCGCCGGATCTTGCATATTATAAAGGTAAATTTTATGTCCAATACTTATGCAATCCGAAGGATGAGCATTACGGTGCAGGATTATCCATACTTGCGTCTTCGGAAAATGGAATGGAATGGGAAAAATTTCAGATATCCTTTCCGACCT
This sequence comes from Mobilitalea sp., assembly GCA_035564175.1. GTDB lineage: Bacteria > Bacillota > Clostridia > Lachnospirales > Lachnospiraceae > Mobilitalea. Next base: position 22,469 of record DATMUM010000020.1, on the reverse strand, counting down.
ATCTCATAAATCCTTGTACCAATACAGATTATAAAGGACTGACTCATAGTTTTGATGGCACCAGCTATGCCTATATGCACCAGAGAATGAGCTTTTACAGATCTTCGGAGAATAGAATGCTGGTGCTTGGCTTTTATGGCTGGTCGCCGGAGAAATGGATGACCAATTGGGACAATTATGGAATAGGACGAGTTGTGAGAGAGCTTTATCCGGACGGAACCTTAGGTGAAATCTACTTTATCCGTATCAATAAGCAGGCGGGTTGGAAGGAAGAGGACTTAAATTATCTGGTCTATACAAGAAGCGAAGATGCAGGCTTTATAGCCGCCTGTGATGAGCTATTAAGCAATCGGCTCTATGTCCAGCAATGGGCGGAAGAGAACGGGGATATGGATGAAATCATACAAATAAAGCATCCTACGAAGGATTCGAAACATGAAGCCTTCTGCTGGTATCATGTCAATGAGGATACCGTCATCGGACTATGGAAGCATTCAAAGGTGTCCAGAAGTGATGACAATGGATTGCGCTGGATGCCAGTAACTAAATCCCCGAGCCTTGTTATGAGCGGGCAGAAGATATGGGGATGTAAAACCTCGGATGGCCGATTTGCATTGGTCTACGATCCGACTCTGGAAACACAGCATCGTTATCCACTATGTGTAACCACTTCGGAGGATGGTCTTGCCTTTGACAACATGCTGCTGGTACATGGGGAAGTACCCTCGATGAGATATCAAGGCTTCTGGAAGGATATGGGTCCCCAATATGTAAGAGGGATAACAGAAGGTTTGGATTTACCGGGTGAAAACCTATGGGTCACCTATTCAGTGAATAAGGAAGACATCTGGGTGGCTATGATTCCCGTTCCGATTACGGGGACTGAAAATTATGATATCGATGAAAGCTTTGATCAGGAAGATACACTGAAAAACTGGAATCTCTACTGCCCAAAATGGACGCGGGCTGGGTTGAAATCTGACCAAAGTAATACCTTTCTCCATTTGGAAGACAGTGAGCCCTATGATTATTGCAAGCTCGAACGTATCTTTAAAAGGGGAGTAAAAAAGGAAATATCCTTTACCGTTGTTCCAAAGCAAGACGATAGGGGATGTCTCTATATGGAATTATGGAATGACACGGCTCAGATCGCTGTAAGATTAATCTTTCAGGAAAATGGATATCTCTATATCCGGACCGTGACGGAGCTTTCCCTAATGAAATATGAAAGGGATACCATATATCAGATTACGTTATACGTTGATTGTGAGCAATACTCCAGTCAGATAAAAATTAATGGAGATTTACTTTGCGAGGATAATAAACCGAAGGATTGGCCATTTATGATGGCTGTAAATGATATTTCAAGATTTGTTCTTAGGACAGGACCCTTACGCTCACAGTTCATGCTTGACATAAATCCTGATAATAAACCGGAAGTGCCTCTGGTGGGCTGTGAGCAACCGTTATCACCGGTAAGCTTTGATTTGTATCATTTTTTTGCCGGTGATAGATAGTACTTAAAATATTTTACGTCCTCCAGATGCATCAGGATGTAATGTTAGTTGGGGATGAGGCGGCTTTATCAAAAATTGATAATAAATAATATATAAATTTTATACCTTAATAATAGTAATAGTTATTATTTTTTACTTGCTAAATTTTATTCTTTCGTATAGAATTAGAATAGATTGAAAAATGAAAGATACAAAGGAGGCACAAGCATGAAAGGTACTGTAGTATCAACCTGGGTGGAGAGCTGTAAGACACTCTTTGGGAAAAATGTAGTCGATCAGGCATTAAGAGAATATAATTTACAGCCGGATGTTATATTTTCCCCGTTGGAGGACGTAGAAGACCGGATTGCAACAGGTATAGTGGACCAGATTGGAAAATTGGTGGGGAAGGATCATCAGGAAATCTGGAGGATCATGGGAGAACAGAATATCCTGACCTTCAGTAAGAATTACCCCGGCTTTTTCCGGCATGCATCAGCATATCAATTTCTAAAGTCCATGAACGATGTACATATTATTGTTATGAAACGTATCAAGGGAGCTGTTCCTCCGATTTTGGACATGACCCCGATTTCCGCCCATGAGGTATTATTTACCTACCGTTCCAAGCGGGGCATGCATCATTACCTTCTTGGTCTGGTCAATGGTGTGGCTCAATATTTTCATGAGAAGATTCAACTGGAGATTATCAATCAGCTAGAAGGTGAGGTTCAGATGAAACTGACCTTTGAGAAAGAAATCCAGTATCATAAGACCTTTCCTTTGAACAGTATATTATCCTTCCGATTGATTAAGCAAGTAGCGCTTAAAACAGCGATATTAAATACGGTTGTAGTAACGCTTGCTTCCTTATTCGTTTTACCTGATAAATTAAGTGCGATACCGATAGCAGTAATCACCTTTGCAGTATCCGCGCTCTCAGCTTATCTGCTTAATCAGCCTCAAAATTTGCTGAAGAAAGAATTAGAGAAGCTCTCTACCTGTGATTTTGTTGAATATCTGTCGATTAAGACCAATGATGAATATGAACAGCTAATGGAGCTGGTGAATGAAGTGAAGAAGAGCGTTCAGAAGGATTTCATCGGCTTTCATGCCATCGTCGATGAAATGTATACCTTTAACCAGTCTGTTACCGGTATTGCCGAAACAATGCAGGCAACCTCCAATGACATAACGGATGTTCTGGATGAGGTTGCGGTTGCTGCTACAACGCAAGCCGAGGATACGGAGAATTCCGTAACCATTTTAAATGAGAGCATTATGAATGTAACCAGGATTTCGAATGAGAGCCAGGGTAACAAAGGGAAGATCGAAGTCGCAATGGTTAACCTTGAGGACAGCTTCCACAACGTGCATAACACAACCATGGAGATTAATAATGTACTTAATAAATTCAATACCATCCGCAATAACAGTAATGAACTGAAGAATAATGCACAGGGCATTACACAAATCGTATCGATCGTTTCTTCCATAGCCAAACAGATTAACCTTCTTGCTTTGAATGCTTCCATTGAAGCGGCGAGAGCCGGAGAAGCAGGCAAGGGCTTTGCAGTTGTTGCGGAGGAGGTAAGAAGACTCTCCGTAGAGACCAATAAAGCAGCTGATGAGATTAATCATAACTTAACGGAATTCGTGGAGAGTATCGGCGGAGTAGTCGGCGATATCGATATTCAGTACAATGTCCTTGAGAAGGAGAGCTTAAAGCTTACAGAGGCAGTCGATACCTCCAGCCACGCGAATAAGAACCTGAAGACAGTTTCTGATCTGATGATTCAGACCTCACAGGAGCTTAAGGTGGAAGCGGATAATATCGCTTCACTCTTTGATAACATGCATAGCCTTGCTGCCATTGCAGAAGAGAATTCCGCAGCTACAGAAGAAGCAAGCTCCAATGTTGCAATCTATATGGATCAGATCAATGAACTGACCCACCAGATCAACGTATTTGATGCGATGATCAAAAACTTCCAGGAAGATCTGAGTAAGTATAAGATTTAAAAAGATATGACAATCAGTTATCACTGCTGATGATACTATATCATTTATGAGGTATATGAAGTAACTGAATATATTATAATGTTAAAGGGAGCTTAAAGCTCCCTTTAATTATCACAACACTTGATTACAACCATAGGAATGGTTCCCTATCTTACCGCATTTGACTTAAAGAAACAAGCTGTATTAACAGTATTTCAACGAAGCCTGTATATATTAGCCTTCCTTTACATATGTATGAACAGAGGTTATTTTGGGGGCAGTTATGAAAATATTTTCAATTCTTATGGCAATCTTGGCAGGAGTCTTTACTACGATAGAGGCGAGTATCAATTCTCAGCTAGGGAAATATGTTACTCCGGGTGTGGCAACCTTACATAGCCTAATCGTAGGGACGACCTTCTTTTTATTGATCAATATTTTTAACGGCAATATTGCGAAATATCCAAAGGTCGCAACCGTTAGTCCCATCTGGCTGATCGGAGGTCTTTTTGGAGCATTCATCATATACTTATCATCAAAATCTATTCCTGTACTTGGCATTTCGAATACTCTGATCCTTCTTTTAACAGGGGAGCTGGTCTGCGGTCTGCTCATCGATGCTCTGATTATTAACCAGGAAATCAGCGTACGCAAGATGCTTGGTTTGATCTTATTCCTCATTGGCGCCATCGTATATCTTCAGGAATGATGGGGGTAGAACTGATATGCTAATCCGTCTTTAAGGAGGATTTGTTCTTACGATATTCACTTGGTGAAATGAATTCATATTTTTTAAAAACAGAACCAAAATAGCTTTGATCCGGATAGCCCACCCTTTGGCTGATATCGGTAATGCTAAGCTCGGAATTGATCAGCAGCTCCTTTGCTTTTGCAATACGCTTTTTCGTAATATATTCAACCGGCCTTAAATTCAGGCTTTCCTTAAATACTCTGCATAAATGCTGTGGTGATACCTTTGCGATTTTGCACAGCATATCAAGCGAAATATCTCTGATAAGATTCTCATCAATATAATTAAGTACAGGCATCAGGATACGGCTTCTGTCACTGTTATCTGAGGCATCTTTGTCAAAGAATACCCGGGATGCTTCAATGATATACTGATAGATTAATCCGGCACAGGTAAAGTCTCCATACAATTGATCTGACTTCAAGGTAACAAACATTTTCTTAAATAAGCTCTCCAGCTTACTGATATCGCTGAGCTTTTTCACCAGGGCTGTGGTAAAGCCTAACTGATTCAGTATCTCCGAACAGGCAAAGCCGTCAAAGGTTACCCAATGAGTTTCCCACATATCGCCCACGGTAAAGTATTCATGCGGATAATAAGCAGGGAGGTAAAAGCAATAATCTGTTGTCAGGATATATTCCTTATCATCAAAACGGATGCAGCCTTTTCCCCTGGTCGTATAGATAATCTGCGGATAATAATAACCATTATTACGGGTTGCATGGTATTGATAGTCATTGAGCCCAATACCGACCAGGTAAACCGGGAGCTTTCTTTCATTTCCTCCAATGGGATAGATGGATTGATCCATTCGTAATCCTCCTCCTTACTATGTTCATATCTCATGATAATCTTAATGGAAATCCAAGTCAACATAATGTTTTAAAGACTTATTATTAAGCTAATCCTTTACATAAATGTTCAAATCACAGGAATAGGTGTATTATTTCGGATTGACACAAAGGGAGCCTGAAACTATAATTCTAGCCAAAGACAGCTGATAAAGCTGTGTAACTTTTGAATAATAGACCCGTAACACACACGGAATGAAAAACAAGTATTTGCCTGATAAATATATAGGCTGCAGGGTCTGAATTCTATCTGACATATATGGAGGTATAGTATGGCGAAGATTAATCTAGGCGGCGGTTGGGGCTTCTGCCTTGACAAAGAGAAGGTAGGTATAGAGAAAAGTTATTATAAGAATGCATTTGAGGATCACATCAACCTGCCGACAACAGTATCGGAAGCAAAGAAAGGTACTCCTTCCGAGGAACAAAATACTTATTTTCTGACAGATCCATATCTGTTTGAGGGATATACCTGGTATTCACGGGAAATTGAACTGACGGATACGATAGGTAAAGAACTGTTTCTTATACTGGAAAGAACCAGGACCTCCCATGTATGGGTGGATGATTCCTATGTGGGATCGGAGAACAGTCTCTGTACCGCCCATAGATACTGCCTTACACCCTATCTGAAACAGCATAAGCATAAGCTGACGATCATGGTCGATAATACCTCCTGCCCTGTAAAAGGTGGGCATATGACCTCCCAGGATACCCAGACGAACTGGAATGGAATCACTGGCGGTATATATCTGGAAGTATATAATTCAATTTATCTGACTGGCGTAAAGCTTTATCCGGATACTGCAAAAAGACAAATCATCGTAAAAGCAGTACTGAAGGGTGTGGAGAAAGCTCTGGCGAAGGTGACGGTAGCTGATGCGGAAGATAACTATTATCCCGAAATGAAGCAGCAGCTGAAGGAAGGAGAGAATTCATTCAGCTTTGCTATGGACAATACAGCAAAGCTTTGGAGTGAACATACACCGTACCTCTATTGTCTTCATATCAAGCTTGAGGAGGATTCCTACAGCTTTCCCTTTGGCTTGAGGGATTTTAAGGCAGGTATAAAATATTTTGAGATAAATGGAAGCAGAACCTTTCTGCGCGGAAAGCACGACGGACTCATTTTCCCGATGACCGGTTACGCTCCAACGGACTTGAAAAGCTGGCTGGAGGTGCTTACCACAGCCAAAAGCTATGGCATTAATCATTACCGTTTTCATACCTGCTGCCCCCCGGAAGCTGCATTTACCGCGGCGGATATGCTGGGTATGTATATGGAGCCTGAGCTGCCCTTCTGGGGTACGATTACAGAAGAAGGTGAGGAAAACCATGATGAGAAGGCACAGCAGTATCTGCTCAGGGAAGGCTTCCGTATCCTGGATGAGTTCGGCAATCACCCTTCCTTTGTTATGATGTCTCTGGGAAATGAATTATGGGGAAGTAAGAGTAAGCTGAATGAAATTCTTGGGAAATATAAGAGCTATGATAACAGACATCGATACACCCAGGGCTCCAATAATTTTCAATTTGCGAACTGCATTCTGGATAATGAAGACTTCTACTGTGGTGTACGCTTCTCCAGAGATCGGTTATTCCGTGGCTCCTATGCAATGTGTGACGCGCCCCAGGGGCATATACAGACAAAGATTCCGGATATGCTTCATAATTATAATGAGATGATTCGACCAAGTCAGCTCACAGGAAATGCTGAAGGGGAAGGTGATATCACCATTCAATATGGAACAGGTACCAAGACGGTAAAAGCAGAAGCCTCCGAGGAGATAATTCCTCAGATACCGGTAGTGTCCCACGAGATAGGACAATACGCCATGTACCCGGATTTCTCTGAGATCAGCAGATATACCGGTGTTCTGAAAGCAAGAAATCTTGAGGTTTTCAGGGAGCGTCTGGAAAAGGAAGGTATGCTTCCCTATGGGGATAAGTTCTTCCGTGCTTCAGGAAGACTAGCAGCAGAATGCTATAAATCGGAGATTGAGACGGCACTGCGAAGCAGTGAGCTTGCTGGCTTCCAGCTGTTGGATCTGCAGGATTTTGCCGGCCAGGGGACAGCCTTGGTTGGAATTTTGAATTCCTTTATGAAGAGTAAGGGATTGATTACAGAGGAGGAATGGCGGGAATTCTGTTCCGATACGGTAATTCTTGCTGAGCTGCCCAAACTCGTATATTCGGCAGGAGAAAAAGTAACGATAGGAATTCTGCTTGCTAACTTTGGTCAGAAGCCGGTTTATCAGCCAAAAGTGGAATTAACTATCGAGGAAAGCAATACATCGAAGGGCAATTCAGCTGATAGAGAAATGAAGGACAACAATTCGGCTGATATAAAAGTGAAGGGCAATGCAGCTGATAGAGAAATGAAGGGCAATACAGCTGATAAAGAAATGAATGCCAATTCATCTGACAAAGAGATTACTTTAGTAAAAACAGAGATGATATTACCGCAGCAATTTGCTAATGGTGTATACCGGCTTTGCGACTTTGATATTAATCTGCCTGTGGTCTTACAACCAGGTAAGGTAACATTAAACATAGGTATATCAGGTACTCACATCAGGAATCATTACACTCTTTGGCTCTATCCTGATACAGCTTTGACTGAAGATCAACCGGCAGAAGAGGTTTCTGTTGAGGAAAAGCGGTTACATGATGCCGATACAACTACGAACATCGATGTTAAAATCACGGACAATCTGGATGAGGCATTGCTTCTTCTTGAGAAGGGCAGCAGGGTATTACTGTTCCCGAAGGAGCTTGATGAGAAGAATTCGATTGAGGGAACTTATTGTACCGATTTCTGGTGCTACCCGATGTTCCGTTCCATATCGGAAAGTATGAATCGGCCGGTTCCCATCGGTACTCATGGTTTATTGATTAATGAGAAGCATCCGGTATTTGAGAATTTCCCTACTGAATATTATACAACTCCTCAATGGTATGATATTATTTCTGCCTCAAGACCTATCATTCTAGATGGGTCGGATATTCAGCCAGTGGTATGGACCATTGATAATTTTGAGCGGAACCACCGTCTTGGAATGATCTTTGAGCTTCAGGTAGGAAATGGGAAACTGTTCGTATGTACTTCAAAACTGCAGGAATTAAAGGACAGCCTGCCTGCAGCCCATCTGATGAGAAGTATTTTGAACTATGTCCGTTCGGAAAAGTTTACCCCTGTATCCGTAACTGATGCAGAGGATTTAAAGAGAATATTTAAAAAGTGATATGATGTTATGCCTCAGAGCGTAGGGAAGCCTTAATTCTGGGGTATTATTTATACCGAAAACTTTGGTGCAGGGAGTTTATTACGACCTGGCATATGACAATAATTGTTATCCAGGAAAAGCAACGGTGAAGGTAATCGGTAAAGGTAATTATACCGGTACCAAGCTGCTGGACTTCTATATCGCGCCTGAGAATGTGTCTATCACCTCCATCCACAGTTATGAAAAAGGCAGTATTTATCTCGATGTAGCTTGTGATGGTTGGTTAGGCTATGACGGAGTGCAGGTTGTATATTCGACAGACAGTAAATTTATGAAGAAGAAGGCAGTTGATTATTCCTATTCTGATATTAGTCATTTAACAAGCGGTAAAACTTATTATGTAAAAATAAGAGCGTATATCGTTGTATGCGGTAAGAGGATTTATGGTAATTACAGTAAGGTAAAGAAGGTAAAAGTTAAATAGTATTTGTTCATAAGACATGTGCAGGGAGCAGAGCAATCTGCTCCTTTTTGCTGCGTCAAAATTTTCAATATTAAAAAGAACGAATAATTTTCAAAATGACTCTGGTAAAATCATTTGAAATAGTTTATTATAGTAATAATTATTATTACTGTTATTATTTTAGTAAAGGAGGAAGAATGATATGGACATCATGATTAAAAAACGAGATGGAAGCTATGAACAGCTCTGTGTGGAGAAGACGAAGAAAATGGTGGCTTATGCCTGCGATGGACTGGAGGGATGTAATCCCATCGAGCTTGAGATGGACTCCAATATTCAATTTCGAAATGGCATGAGCACGAAGGAGATTCAGAAAATTCTGATCCAGACAGCCATTGAGAAAATGATACAGACAGCGAAGGATACCTACGGCAATGAAATTAAGAAGACGAACATTAACTGGCAATATGCTGCCGCCAGGCTATTGATGTCTGACTTATATAAAGAAGCTGCAATTAACAGGGGGTACCATTATTTTGGATACGGTGAATTCTCTGTCTTGGTACATAAATTAACGGAGCTCCAGTATTATGGTGATTACCTTATGACCGAATATACAGAAGACGAAATCAAAGAGCTTGGAGCTTATATTAAACCGGAGAGAGACCTGCTCTTTAATTATGAAGGTCTGAAGCTGCTGGCTGACCGCTATTTAATCCGGGGATTCCACAAGGAGGTATTGGAATTACCTCAGGAACGTTTTCTGGTGATTGCAATGCATCTGGCGAAACCGGAAGGCGTACATAAGATGGGATATGCGAAGAGGTTCTATGACATTCTCAGTGAACTTAAGATGACAACGGCCACGCCAACCCTTGCAGGTGCCGGGACACCCTTTCATCAGCTAAGCAGCTGTTTCATATCGGTAGTCGGAGATAATCTGTGGTCCATCTATGATGTAAATCAGAAGTTTGCCAGTGTCTCTAAGCATGGCGGAGCGCTTGGTATCTATACGGGTAAGATCAGGGCACTGAACAGTGAGATCAGAGGATTTAAAAACGCTTCCGGAGGCGTGATTCCCTGGATTCGACTATATAATGATACAGCGGTAGCAGTAGATCAGCTGGGACGAAGAAAAGGCGGAGCCTCCATCACTCTGGATATCTGGCATCAGGATCTTTATGAGTTCCTTGATTTACGAACGAATAACGGTGATGATCGGAGAAAAGCCCATGATATCTTTCCTGCCGTAAGTATTCCGAATCTGTTCATGGAAAGGCTGGAGGCGCGTGAAAACTGGTCCTTATTTGATCCTTATCAGGTTAATAAAATAATGGGCTATCGATTAGAGGATTATTATGATGAAGAAGGTAAGAAAGATTTTTCCGAACGTTATCTGGCCTGTGAGAAGAATGATCAATTGGAGCGGGTTACGGTAACCGCTTTAGACATTATGAAGAAGATCATGAAGAGTGCCGTTGAGACGGGAACGCCGTTTATTTTCTTTCGTGATACTGTGAACCAGGCGAATCCGAACAAGCATGCAGGGATGATCTATGCTTCGAACCTATGTCATGAAATTGCCCAGAATGTAAGTGAATCCACCTTTATCGAGGAAACCGTAGAAACCGTCGGCGACCATATAGAAGTGGTAAGAAGATTAAAGTCCGGTGATATGGTGACCTGTAACCTGAACTCGATTAATCTGGGACGTGTCAGCCTCGAAGACCTTAAGGAGACGATACCTCTACAGATTAGAATGCTGGATAATGTCATCACTTTAAATCAGGCACCCGTTCTGGAAGCGAAGATCACCGGAGATAAGTACAGAGCCATCGGACTTGGAACCAGTGGATATCATCACTATCTGGTGAACAATCATATAGCCTGGGAAAGCGAGGCACATATGAAGGAAGCGGACCGCTTATATGAAGAAATATCTTATCAAGCCATCAAGGCCTCCATGGAGCTGGCTAAGGAAAAGGGCGCATATCCGGCTTTTGAAGGCTCCGAATGGCAGACCGGCAAATACTTTGAACGACGCGGATATGCTTCTGATCGTTGGCTGAAGCTGAAGGAGGACGTGAAACAGTACGGGCTGCGTAATGGCTATATTACGGCAATTGCACCGACGGGCAGTACCTCGAATATAGCAGGAACCACGGCAGGAATAGATCCGATTTTTAGGAAGTTCTTTATCGAGGAGAAGAAGGGAAGCTTTACTCCGAAGGCAGCTCCGGATCTGAAGGAAGAGAATTTCTGGTTATATAAAGAAGCGCATCTGATTAACCAGCTCTACAGTATAAAGGCTTGCGGTATCCGGCAAAGGCACATCGATCAGGCCCAGTCCTTTAATCTGTATATTACCCCGGAGGTTAAGGCGAAGGATATCCTTAACCTGTATATGGAATGCTGGAGGAATGAGGTAAAGACGATTTATTATGTAAGAAATCAGTCCCTGGAAATGAATGAATGTACCAGCTGCTCCAGTTAATCAGGTTTATAATAACCAGTGGACAGAAAGTATAATTGAGATAAATAAGGTATTTGCGAAACTATTTGTTTATTAGCTTTTCGACGCAAGTGATACAAATTCCTCAGCTTCAACGCTTCTTATGGGCATAAGTGTTTAACACTTTGCTTTCGTTTCGAAACAGTATCTATAGGGTATACAATTTCTAAAGTTTACGGGTTTCGCAATTATTAAATTGATATAATCAATAATGAGGAGATATAACGAGATGATTAAAAAGAAAATATTTAATGAGAACGGAGTACGCGGGACGGAAGCTCTGATTAACGGTAATACAACGAATATAAGGGAATGGAATAGAATCAAATATAACTGGGCGAATACCTTTTACCGGACGATGCTGAACAATTTCTGGATACCGGAGGAGATATCTCTGAATGAAGATATCAAGCAGTTCCCTTCGTTAACCGACGGAGAGAGAAATGCCTTTGACAAGATTATATCCTTCCTCAATTTCTTAGATTCGGTACAAAGTGAGAACCTGCCCAATCTGTCAAGATACATTACGGCAGCCGAGGTCTCCTCGCTTTTGAACATTCAGGCATTTCAAGAGGAGATTCACGCGCAGAGCTATTCTTATATCCTAGATACCGTAACAAACCCAGTTACCAGGGATAAGATTTATGATGAGTGGCGGGTGGATAAGAATCTCTTAAGACGAAACCAGTATATCGCGAATATTTATCAGGCCTTCAATGAAGAGGCTACCGTGGAGAATTTTATCCGGGCTGTCGTGGCTAACTACATATTGGAAGGTATCTATTTTTATTCCGGTTTCAGCTTTTTCTATACCCTGGCAAGGCAGGGAAAGATGACTGCTACAAGTACGATTTTTAAGTATATTAACCGGGATGAGATCACACACCTGGTATTGTTCCAGAATATCCTGAAAGAATTAAAGAATGAAAATCCTCAGATATTTACCCCGAAACTTTTGGAGGAAATCCGTGATATGATGCGGACCGGAGTAGAGCATGAGATAGCCTGGGGTCAATATGTTACAAACAATGAGATCCTCGGTATGAATAATAACCTGATTGATAAATACATCAAATACCTGGGAAATCAACGGTTAAAGGCTATCGGACTGGAAGAGCTGTACCCGGAGATCACCGAGAATCCCATGGCCTGGATTGAAGGCTTCTCTAACCTGAACAGCACCAAGACGGACTTTTTCGAAGCAAAGGTAACGAATTATACGAAGGCAGCAGCTTTTGATTTTGATGATCTGGTATAGAACTGCTTCCGGTACAGAGAAGGCTATTTATTCTAGTCATCATCATATTTTTTGCAGTGCCCGGAATAAGGGTTGTTTTTGCAGTCATATTTTCCGATAGGCTCCGGTCCTCTTACTACCGTTCGATGAATACGTAAACCACCATTTTCGTCGGAGGCAATTCTCCAGTCAACCATCTGGATTTCACCGTTTACTATTTCGATTCCAGTTAAACCTCGGGTTCGAATACAGCAGCCTGTATTAAAATAAGGAAGTTCGTCTGCTTTTGGAAATTTCTGCCTGTGAGTATGTCCGCAGATCAGCATCATCTTATGCTTTTCTATCCATTTATCATAAATCCTTTCAACTTTATGCCTCTTATATAAGTTGCGGGCAGGGCTGGCAGGATTATCAAAGCCTACAATATGCAGATAACGCCAAAAATACCGAAGCAATAGCATGGCCAGAATCCATAACTGATCATTTATAACATCACCCTGATGACCATGCAGTACAAAAATCTTCTGATTACTCTTCTTATGTTTCAGAATGATAGCCTCCTTGGGCTCCAATCCTCTGAACAAGTCAACTCTTTCCTGATTGTATTCATCGTAATATTGATAAAAGTTATCTTTCACAAAGCGTTTTGATTTCAGGTAAATATTATGATTGCCATATAACATAATGAAGCGGCCTGCGTCATAAAACTTTTTGATTGCGGTAAAAACATCGGTATGAGCCAGCCGTATCACCCTGAAATTCTTATATTCCCAGAGCTCGTCCCCATCACCGACTTCAACATAGGTATAACCTTCTTTGTAATAATAATTTAATGCATGCAAAAAGATATTCTGGTTTCTTGTAAATTCATCCGATACACTGTCATCACCCCGGTGTGAATCACTGAAAAATATATATTTTGAATTGTTATCAAAGTATTCTACTTTGGCTTTTTTATAGGCATTGGTCAGTCGTCTATCTGTTTTCATGTAACCTCCATGCTGTTGCTTTCTAAATCTTTTCATAGTATAACTCGCTTTAAAATGTTTTTTTTTCAATCATATAATACAGAATATGGATATGGTTATAATATGATACGGTTGTACCATTTTCATACATGGTAAACTTTATATTTTACTTTTATACTTCATGGCCGCGTAACAGGATAATAAACTCTTACAAATTGTGTAAAAATGTTATAGATATTTCGATTAGTTATTGTAGAAAAAGAATATAATTGCCTTATAATGGAATAGAAGTTCACAATTGTTTAAATTGCGGACTGGAATTATAGATTAAAAACGGATGGAAACCGCCTATGATGTGGGTGCGGTTATTCAAAATCTGGAAGATAGTGCTATTAGAGAGCTTGATGGAACAGCATTGGATATTATTTTAATAGATGATGCTATTTCCATTTTGAAAGGAGCTGTCAAGGATGAATGATATTGAAAAGGCTGCCCTATTAAGACAGCCATAATATCTAATTTTCTTACATTAAATCCTTGTAACATATTGTGCAAGTTTTACGCATAACTGTTTTAATAATCCTGACATTCCCACATGACTTGCAATCCCATTCATTAAAGAAATAAACTTGATTAGCTACTACGGTTCGCGCACAATTGCTACAGTATGCACTAACGTACTCATTGGTATTACTTGCATAAAAATCCCATGTAGTTACTTTGTTACACCTTTCACAGTATGTTTGTATTTCACCAACGGCTTTAACAACATCAGGAGCTGAACATACTACAACCGCTAATATTAATAAAGACAAAATACAACCTTTTAAACATTTTTTCATGATAAATACCACCTTTCTTTATTTGATAAGTTAATTTTAACAGAATGGTAATATTATACAATGTAAAATAAACAATTAAATTTGTACAATCAACAATAGAAGATTGGAGGAATAATGATACGACCATGAGCCGAACAAGCAAGAAATTAAGTATTGCCTTACTAAGTATCCGGGAACATTTGCTGTCAAGGAACAGATTTATACTCTGGAAGAAAAAAGTCTTACATTCGATTAGGAGGGATATTTTATGATAAGGGTGGTCATCCTGTTTCACTATATAACAGAAAAATGTCTGACTATATCAATGCACTTGCGAAAGCTGGATTTTGTGTTGAATGTTTAATTGAAGAAACCGATAAAGAGCATAGCAAAAAATATTATTATGCTTAATAAAAGTTAAGATTAAAGTAATACGAAATACAAATTATTATATTAGGCGGAGGTGTTGAGGTTGGGGTTACTAGATTACAATCGCATAAGCAATGATTCCATTTTCCTCATCAACATATAGGCATTGATACTTTTACTGCGCGATGAATAATTTTCTGTATATTACTATTGTGTTACATTATTTTCAAGTATAAATATATAAAATATTACATAAATTACTAATTTATACCATATTAATAACGTATATGAGACTAAACATATAAAGTTAAGCTGTTTATGTTAAAAATCAACTTAAAAATCATTCTGACAGTCTCCCTGTTCACATGAAGCATCTCTGCAATCGGTTATTTGTTGTACCCTTTCTCCTATAATGTCTTAATTGTAGTTTTCATCGCTACCTCCCGAATAATATAATTTCCTCCTTTGTGGAGATTTATCAATAATTCATCATGATTTTCGACATCCATAATAGTATTTACACAGTTTCCTGTACATAAGACCATGATAGAGATTAACACTGCCTACCTTAAAGCCTGCATTCATTTACCGGAAACATCGCATTTAAAAAGCGAAAAGCATGCACTGATCAGATGGAATATTCAGGGAGGCGTTCGCTCTATATAGACTTGGATTTGAAATATAAAGGGTGATATTTCTAGTTTTACATGCATATTACATCAAACTGAAATATATTTAAGAAATGCTTTACATAAACCTGTACGACAGCCGGAGGAAAAACTGTTACTATCATGAAGTAATACAAAATCTAAGAGAAAATAAGGAGTAGGAATTATGAGAAGAACAGTAAAAGCGATGCTTGGAGTACTGATGATGGCATCCATAGTTTCCTTCACGGGCTGTTCCGGAACGGATGCAGCGGATGCGGGCAAGGTAGATTTAAACACTACACCTCTTGAGACCATTATTGAAAAAGCAAAAGCAGAAGGAGCAGTAGAATCTGTAGGAATGCCGGATACCTGGGCAAACTGGGGTGAAACCTGGAGTGAGATCACCGCAACCTATGGAATAGCTCATAACGATGTTGATATGTCCTCAGCGGAGGAGCTTTCTATTTTTGAAACAGAAAAAGATAATGCAACCAAGGATATCGGAGATGTCGGACAGGCCTTTGGACCGATTGCAGTAGATAAAGGCTTAACTCTTGCATATAAAACCTCTTACTGGAACAGTATTCCGGATTGGGCTAAGGATGCAGACGGTAACTGGATTATCGGATATTATGGTACGATGTCAATCATCACAAATAAGGATTTGGTAGCAACTGCTCCCACCTCCTTCGCTGATATACTTAACGGTGATTATATGGTCGCTGTTGGTGATGTAACAAAGGCGAGCCAGGCCCAATGTGCATTATTATCGGCTGCTATCGCGATGGGCGGTTCTGAAACCAATATTCAGCCTGGACTGGATTTCTTTAAACAGTTAGCAGAGCAGGGAAGACTTGATATGGGTGAACTATCTCTTACCAGACTTGAAAAGGGTGAAATTGCTGTTGCTTTACTGTGGGATTATAACGCACTTGGTTACCGTGATCAATTTAAGGCTAATAATGCAAATGCGAACTTTGAGGTATGCATCCCTTCAGACGGTGCAATCCAGAGCGGTTACTGCACAGTAATCAATGCTTATACAAAGCATCCATATGCGGCAGCATTGACAAGAGAATACATACTCAGCGACGAAGGTCAGATCAATCTTGCAAAAGGCTATGCAAAACCGATCAGAAGCGATGTTGTACTTCCTGAGGATGTTAAAGCCAAATTATTAGCTGACAGTCAGTACACCAATGCACGTATGATCAGTGATTATACAGGCTGGAACAAGACAGTGGAAACTATCGGAACCCTTTGGCAGGAAAATGTAATTGCAAACGTAAAACAATAAATTAGAAGGCAGGCTGACAAATGGCGGATAAAACAATCTTAATTATTCTTGATGGCTGCGGATATGATGCTGCAACCGAAAACCTCGGATACCTGGAGCATCTGGTAGCTGCAGGAAAAGGATGCAAGCTTAAGGTGCAGGGAGAACTTCCTTCTGTATCAAGACCGATGTATGAGACAATTCTGACCGGCCTTCCGGTACATCAGCATGGCATTACGAATAATCTGATTGTAAGAACCTCGAACCAGATCAGCTTGTTTGATTTATGCAGGAACAATAATTTAACAACAGCAGCATCTGCATATTATTGGATCAGCGAGCTTTATGTGCGTTCCCCATTTGTACATACCGAGGATCGCCTCCAATTATATGCAGATGCCAAGATACAGCATGGTATCTATTATTATGAGGATCAATATCCAGATTCACATGTATTCTGCGATGCGGAATATCTGCACAGACACTTTCAACCGGATTTCCTGCTGGTTCATACGATGAACATCGATGATGCCGGACATAAGTACGGAAGTGATTCGACAGAGTATCATAAGGCGGCAGCCTATGAAAACCTCCTGCTGTCAACCTTTCTACCGCTCTGGCTGATGGAAGGCTGGCAGATAGTTGTAACCGCTGATCATGGGATGAACGAACACCGGCTTCATGGCGGTAATTCGCCGCTGCAGAGGCTGGTTCCTCTTTACATTATCTCGGATAAAGTAGTTAAAGATGATTTTACATGCCATACATTTTCTGAATTAATAGTCGCACCGCTTCTCTGCCGGTTGCTGGGTATTGAACCTTCAGCCGGTATGAAGGTAATTTCTGAAATGGAGGAGGATATTTTTGAAGCTTAAATCCAGACGCTATCTTATAGCAATTCTTCCATTTTTACTATTGGTATTGTTCTATGAATTGATTCCCATCCTTATGATCGTGATTCGCAGCTTTCAGCCGGAAGGTCATATAGGGTTTACCTTCGATAACTATATTTCGATCTTTACAAAGAGACTCTATCAACAGGCGGTTGTAAACAGTATCTTTGTCTCCGTGATATCCTCAGTAATCGGGATCATAATCGCATTTTTCGGAGCAAAGGCAACGAATGAGGCAACCTCCAGGTGGAGGAGCTTTTTTATAAATATACTTAATATGACTTCAAATTTTGCAGGAATTCCGCTGGCCTTCGCATTTATCATACTGCTCGGTAATACCGGCATATTGGTGCTGCTGGGTAAGGAAGCGGGTATTTCTGCTTTAGCTGATTTTAATGTATATTCGGTAAATGGATTATTACTTACATATATATATTTTCAGATACCGTTAGCTATCCTTCTGATTATTCCGACCTTTGACGGACTGCGAAGGGAATGGAAGGAAGCAGTCCTGCTGCTGGGAGGCAGCCCTTTAATATATTGGACGAGGGTGGCGATTCCGACGATCATGCCAAGCCTTCTTGCAACCTTAAGCGTATTGTTCTCGAATGCGGTTGCCGCATACGCAACGGCTTATGCGTTGTTGGCCAATAATTATTCCCTGCTTCCGATCCGCATCTCGGAGCAGTTCGTCGGGGATATCGTTCAGAGGAAGGAATTCGGCTCTGCACTTGCAGTCGTGCTGATGTTGACCATGGTGTTCGCTACCCTGATTAATAATTATTTTGTCAAAAAGTCAAGGGGAGGTGCAGCGCGGTGAAAAAGAGCAGAGCTTCAAAGGGAACCATCCTGATTATAAGCTTATATTTAGTTATGCCTCTTTTACTGACATTTCTTTATTCAATTTTTACCGAATGGAATGAGGTTCTGCCGAATGGGCTGACACTAAAGTATTATAAGGAAATACTGCTGGATAAATATTTTCTGACATCTGTACTACGCACTATGCTTATCTCCGCAATACCTTTTATACTATGCACGTCAGTTGTCCTGCTGGCATTATATGTTATCATCGTTTATCATCCAGGCTGGGATAAATATATGCAGATGCTGTGTAATATTCCCTATGCGCTTCAGGGTATCATCCTTGCCATATCGGTGCTTTCATTGTATGTAGGCGCACCCTATCCTTTATCAAACCGGTTTGTCATGGTGGTACTTACCTATTGTATTGTTATTCTTCCATATATCTATCGGGGACTGAAGAACAGTCTGGATACCGTCAATGCCAAATGTCTGATTGAAGCAGCACAGATGCTGGGAGCAAACCGCTTTTATGCATTTTTTAAAGTGATCGTTCCAAATATTCTTTCCGGTATTTCGATTGTTGCGATGCTTTCGATATCCATCGTATTCGGAGATTTTGCCATAATAAATATCATTGGAGGAAGCTATTATCAGACTGCGCAGATGTATTTGTACAAGAAGCTCTTTTCGTCTGGACAGGCCTCCAGCGTGATTATCGTGGTGATGTTCGGACTGACGCTGATTTTATCCGGTATCGTAAATATCCTGAACAAAAAGAAAGTAAGAAACAGAGAGGATTAATATATGGCTTATATCAGGTTTGAGCATATAAATAAATATTTCGGTGAAAATCATGTATTGAAGGATATCAATCTTGATATCGAGCGTGAGCAGCTGGTAACCCTGCTGGGACCTTCCGGCTGCGGCAAAAGCACATTGCTTCGGTGTCTGTCGGGTTTAGAAAGGATTACCTCGGGCCGAATCTTCATGGATGGGACAGATATCACGGATATTGATCCAAGGGATCGTAACATCGGAATGGTATTCCAGCAGTACAGCCTGTTTCCCAATATGAATGTCGCAGAAAATATCGCCTTCGGATTAAGGATGAAGAAGCTTGGTAAGAACGACATAGCAAAGAAGGTATCTGAGGTCATAGGGATGGTAGAGCTTTCCGGTAAGGAAAAGGCTTATCCTGCGAACTTATCAGGCGGACAGCAGCAGCGGGTAGCGCTCGCAAGAGCTATTGTTACCCGGCCCAAGGTACTGCTTTTAGATGAACCCTTAAGTGCCATCGATGCCAAACTCAGGAGATCACTCCAGCAGAGTATTAAAAGGATTCAGAGCGAACTCGGCATCACGTCCATCTTTGTCACACATGACCAGGATGAAGCGATGGTGATGTCCGATAGGATACATCTTTTCCATAACGGCGAGATAGAACAATCGGACTCTCCGATCAGCATTTATACCAATCCGAGAACGAAATTTGCCGCAGAGTTTATCGGGCATTATAATATTATTACTGCGGCACAGTTTCATAAGATTACGGGAGGAACCGATACGGTATCTGAGAATGTAGCAATTCGTCCTGAGGCTATGGAGATTTCACTGACGCCCCACGAAAAGAAGGAGAACAGCTATCAGTTCCAGGGAATTATCATTAATCACCTGTCACATGGCAACGTACTCAGATATAATGTGGAGGTAAGTGGTATATCCTTAGAGGTGGATGTATTGTTCCGAAGCTTTTATCTGTATGAGAACGGCCAGACGATTTTCATCAGTGTTGAACACAGAAACTGTCTTCCGGTATAAGATAGATCTTAAGTAAAGTTAATTCATTATCTGAATAGAGAATTATACGAATTAATGCCCAAAAAAGTAGGTACCTAAACTGTGTAGGTACCTATTTTTCTATCGTACCGGGGCATTAGTTCGTGTAATTCCAGAGTACGAAACTGCGGTTGCCAATAAACTATGGGGATTTAATTATCAAACTTTACTCAAAAACTATAGTTTTTGAGCAAAAATAATGCTTTCGCGATAAAGTTTTCTTTAAAATGTTCCTGAATAATATAAAATATGCATAGTTCCCCCTTTCCCCCATAATGATTTTATCGGGGCGTATTGAAAATATTCAGTTTAACTCATTGGTGGTGAGTAACACGGGTATCGTACCCGATGTTCGCTGCGGCAACAGGGACATTGAAAAGCGTTCTTGCCCAGTATTTTTTCAATCAATGAAACGGTGGAAACTTTGTCTCTTTCTATGAGAGGTGTGTTGGCTAGTTTTTTACAGATAATTAACTTTTTCGTCCGGTTCCTGTTTCCTAACAATCCGTAATGTCTGATTTTCATAAATCATAGAAATGACCTCCTTCAAATAAGATGAAACTTATTTTAAATGTTTACCGCATGTAAATAAAGTGATAAAATGTAAAAAAGGTAAGATTTACCTAAGGCGAGAGAACCACTGCGCAAGCAGTTTAGTACTGTTTCACAATTGAGAAGTAAACCGACTATCCATTATGTTTATTAAGCAGTCATTATCAAAGACAATGTGAGATAAGAAATATTTATATTATACAAATGAGAAGGGAGCTTGCTTATATGTTTGAGAAATATTTTAATAGAAGATATGAGATGATAGAATTTCCATACTTCGTTTCAAAAGACGAACTAGAATACAACCTTGATTATGCCAAAAGAATGGTTGATGAAAAATGGATTGATTATCGTTGGCGTGAGGATGTGGAACGAGGTGGGTGGGAGCGGAATTCTGCTGAAGCAGAAAAGATAGTTTCTCATGGTGGATTGATTTTGGAAATATGCGCAGGTCCAGGTGCTGGATTTGCTCCAGCCGTATTGATGAAAGATTATAACGCCAACATCATGATAAGTGATTTATGTCCCACAGTTGTAAGAGAATGGTATAATCACTTTACTAAAATGGACAATCCCCCGCCCAATATCGAATATTCTGCGTTTAATCTTTGTGATATGCCTTTTGTTGATAACAGTATTGATGTGATTTCGGGAAGCGCAGCCATTATTAACATTGAGGGAAATCGAGATCAAGCCTTAAGAGAAATATATCGCGTTTTAAAACCAGGAGGATTATTCGTATTCGATTATATTTATATTACCGAAGAATTTTATAATCAAATGCAGCCTCATTTGCAAAAAACATTTAAAGAAAGATATCCGTCTATCTTTTGGGATACTTTGAATGTTTTTGATGAATTAGACTTTTCAAAAATTGAAACAATTGCCAGAGGATCATGGTCGAACAAAGATGACGAAAGTACATTAGCAGATTTTTGTCGAAGCTTTAATACGGAACTTACTTTTTCTGGATTTGTAAGGTACTGCACCAAATGACCCATTCCTGATTGTAGATGGAGTTAAAAAATTGAGAATATGGAATAATAACGATGATATAATTATTTTACGCATAATCAATAATGAAAGGAGTTGATACATATAAAATTTGCTTTGATTTCAGACATTCATGGTAATCTTCCGGCTCTTGAGGCTGTAATTCAAGATGCCAAAGAAAACAATGTGGATCAATATATATTTCTAGGTGATTATTGTGTTGGTTTGTCATACCCAAATGAGGTTATTGATTATATCCGTTCAATAGATTCCAGCTTAGTTGTTAGTGGTAATGAAGATGAATCTTTAATATATTTAACTTCCCTTGAACCGGATAAATGGCCGAAAGGACAGTATGAAGCAGGACCTTGGATTTATAAAGTATTATCCGAAAGGAATCGTAGCTATTTATGTGGGCTTCCTCAAGAAATTGTTATAAGAAATGATAAGCGTCCTCCTGTTTTTGTCTTCCACAAACCTCATCGATATTTTTCAGGAACAGATCCTTGCTCAATTAACCCTCAATTCTTTGCCAAAGGGATGGATGATAAGAAGTTTGATTGTGACTCGTTCTATGCTTATTCTAATACGTTGTTAAATTGTGATTCTGAGTTACATTCAACTATTTCGAAACTGGAAAATGGAGTTTACATTTTTGGGCATACCCATATACCTTTATGTTGGGAAAGGGATGGGAAACTCCTGATAAACCCAGGTTCATGTGGGCTGCCACTTGATTTTAATTGTAATGCATCTTATGGAATAT
>DATMUM010000019.1:0-3656 GCA_035564175.1 Mobilitalea sp. | reverse complement strand
GGCAACAAACTAGTTATTAAGAATAACACAAATTTAAAATTGGAATACGTTAAAACGAATTTTATAAATGCTGACGACTCAATTAATAATTCGAAAACAGCAAATAATATAGATTCCCACAAAACAAGTACACTTACACAGAAAACAATTGATTTAACCGGTACGAATGCCAATCTTGAGGTACGTTTTAAATTTGAAGGAAAAGATGAATTATTTACAGATGCAGGTATATTTAATGATAAATTAAATGGAAATGTTAAGATAACCTTTACGCAGAAGGATGATAATACAATTAATCTTACTGTAAAAGCCT
Organism: Mobilitalea sp.; assembly: GCA_035564175.1. Classification (GTDB taxonomy): domain Bacteria; phylum Bacillota; class Clostridia; order Lachnospirales; family Lachnospiraceae; genus Mobilitalea. The sequence continues at coordinate 3,343 of DATMUM010000019.1, read as the reverse complement.
CCAATGGTCTTCTCACTTCTAACTCAATCGATTGTAATGAACACTATACAATTAATCTTAAGAACGGCGTTATATCGGAATAACTGATAGCCTGACAGATTTACATATTGATTAGGGTGTCAAATTCTCACGCTGATTAATTCAGCATTACTATGAACGAAAACTGGCGTGAGAATTAGACGGCCTCCGACGGATGCACACTCGCTTCGCTCGGCGCCCTATTATGAAGGTTTTCATAATAAAAGCACTCTAATCAGTACCAAAATATAGGAGGATGGGATAAATGATAAAACTTTACGATAGTGGTGTTTACTTGCTAAATGGGACAGAAATTATCGAAGATAATTTAGCAGGTAACTGTAATGAACTTCAATATGTGAATAAAGAAGATGCCAAACAAGGTACCATGGCATTTAAAATATTACAAAAGCACAATACCTCCGGCAATATGAAAAAGCTCAAGGTTAAGTTTGATAAATTAACTTCTCACGATATTACTTTCGTAGGTATCATCCAAACAGCAAGAGCCAGCGGACTGGAAAAATTCCCGGTTCCTTACGTACTTACGAACTGCCACAACAGCTTATGTGCAGTCGGAGGCACGATTAACGAGGATGACCACATGTTCGGCCTTTCTTGTGCGAAAAAATACGGTGGAGTATATGTACCACCTCATCAGGCAGTCATCCATCAATATGCAAGAGAAATGCTTGCAAGCACCGGAAACATGATTCTTGGTTCCGACAGCCATACCCGCTACGGTGCGCTTGGTACCATGGCGATCGGTGAAGGCGGACCTGAGATCGTAAAACAGCTGCTTAGCAGAACCTATGACATCAATATGCCGGAGGTTATCGGAGTCTATTTAACCGGAAAGCCAAGAAAAGGCGTTGGACCTCAGGATATCGCCTTAGCTATCATCGGTGCAGTATTTGCCAATGGTTACGTTAATAATAAGGTAATGGAATTCGTAGGAGATGGTATTGATAATTTAAGCGTTGATTATCGTATCGGTATCGATGTTATGACTACCGAAACAACCTGCCTTTCTTCCATATGGGTAACCGATTCCAAGGTTAAAGAATTTTATGAAATCCATAGAAGACCGGAGGATTATAAGGAGTTAACACCGGATAAGGTTGCTTACTATGACGGTATGGTCTATGTGGATCTGTCCGAAATCAAACCGATGATTGCAATGCCATTCCATCCGAGTAATGTATATACCATCGAAGAGCTGAACGCAAATCTCTATGATATCTTAGATGAGGTTGAGAAGAAAGCGTTAATAAGCCTCGATAATAATAAAGTGAAATACAACTTAAAGGATAAGGTCAGAAACGGAAGATTATATGTTGATCAGGGAACGATTGCAGGCTGTGCGGGCGGCGGATTTGAAAATATCTGTGATGCAACCGATATCCTTGACGGAAAATACATCGGTTCCGATGAGTTCTCCCTAAGTGTTTATCCTGCAAGCCAGCCGGTATACATGGAGCTCGTTAAAAATGGTTCCGTCGCAAAACTTATGTCAACCGGTGCAACGATCCGTACCGCTTTCTGCGGTCCATGCTTTGGTGCAGGGGATGTTCCTTCCAATAATGGTTTCAGCATCCGCCATACCACCAGAAACTTCCCGAACCGTGAAGGCTCCAAGATTACAAACGGTCAGATTGCTTCCGTTGCCTTAATGGATGCAAGATCAATCGCTGCAACCGCAGCAAATAAAGGCTATTTAACCTCAGCAGAGGATATCAATGTTAATTTTACAAAGCCGAAGTTCTACTTTGACAGTAATATCTATGACAACCGTGTATATAATGGCGTTGGTAAGGCTGATCCTACCATAGAGGTTAAATCCGGACCAGGTATCGTTGACTGGCCGGCTATGACAGCTTTAAGTGAAGATATTATATTAAAGGTCGTATCCGAGATTCATGATCCGGTTACGACAACCGATGAGTTAATTCCATCCGGTGAGACCTCTTCCTACCGTTCTAATCCGTTGGGACTTGCTGAGTACACCTTATCCAGAAAGGACCCTGCATATGTAGGACGTGCAAAAGCCGTACAGAAAGCGGAGAAAGCAAGAATCGCAGGAGAGGATATTCTTGCTGCTAATTCAGAATTAAAGGATGTTTATGATAGTATTGCTTCAAAATTTACAGTCGATACGAAGGCTACTCAGATCGGCAGCACGATCTATGCAGTTAAACCCGGTGACGGTTCTGCAAGAGAGCAGGCTGCAAGCTGCCAGAAGGTATTGGGTGGATTTGCCAATATCGCAAAGGAATACGCAACCAAGCGTTACCGCTCCAATCTGATCAACTGGGGTATGATACCGTTTATATTCGATGGAGAGCTGCCATTTGCGAATGGAGATTACATCTTTGTTAAGGATGTCATGAAAGCGATTATCGAGAAGAACTCTGAGATGAAGGCTTACGTCGTTAATAAAGGTATGAAAGAATTCACCCTTAAGCTCGGAGAGTTAACCGACGATGAAAGAGAAATCATCCTGAAAGGCTGTTTGATTAATTACTATAGAGGTTAATGCGAATTTTAAAAAGCAAAGTTCACACATGGCACAAACTAAATTAAAGGCAGGAATATTAGCACTTCACCTACTGTACTAATATGAAGTATGAAATAAAATTTAAAATAATATAATTTATACAACAGCCAGATTCTTTGTAATCTGGCTGTTTTTATATTGGAAAGCAATAGTCAATTGCATATTACATTTCAGAGACTAATTCTAAATTAACGTTTATCATATTAACTTGATTTAATACATTCATCTGGTATAATGAGGTAATAAATGTTAATTGCAGGTGGAAACGGGGGTGTTATATTGCTAAAGCAGATAAAAAGGATTTCACTCGAATTTCTTGGGCTCATCATCTTGTGCATTCTTATTTCATGGATTAAGCATATTACAAGTATTCTTGCATCCAATCTGAATCCTAAAGCTTTTATTGTAAACTATTTTTTATATTTGACATTTTACTTTATTCTTGGGGGATTTATAAATCTTATAAGTAAGAAAATCCCATTAAAAAGTGTTAAATTTAATGCATTATATTTTATTATGTTTCTAATAAGTGCTTTCCTGCTTTTATCTATATGGCTTTTTTACAAGTATCTTCCTAATTTAATTGTTATTAACTTTAACAATATCAATTATATTATCTCATTTTATGCAGGTGCTAATTTTTGCTCTGCAATCTTTGGAAGTAAATTAGAATCATACGATTAAATGATTTTCAAACCCTCCGGGACTGCCTGAGGGTTATTTTTATGCTGATGCGAACACTCTGGCGCTGAAAGGCAGCGATTCTTT
>DATMUM010000018.1:0-4569 GCA_035564175.1 Mobilitalea sp. | reverse complement strand
ATACTTTTATACATAGGGTATCCCTTTCTTTTTATGATTTTTTAACTTTTGTCGGTGAAACTTATCATAAAAGAGGTATACCCTTTTTTAATTACTATATACCATTATTTTACACTTACCCGAGAATAACTTTACCCTATGATGAGTTCAGTTAACGTCGGCTATGATTTCAGTAAATGTTGGTCAAATGTTTTTCAAATCATTAAACGACTATTCCCTGCTTATGCTGATAAAATCGTTCAACAAACCGCAGTCTACGAAAATAATATTAATAGTGCTTGCTAATTACAAGAGATAGAAGAAGCTGTCAAATTTCGTTGACAGCTTCTTCTATCTCTATCTAAGCTCACTTATCTCTCTTTATATGGATTACTATCCGGCCTCTATATGATCATGCTTCCGAAATCGATGATTACCAGCTTCAATTCTTCAAAAGTGGAAAAGCGATAACGGTAATCCAAAGGGAATACTGCTTCATCTTCCACTGTTTCAATCGTTAACGCCGGTTTCAGAAAATGCTCTGAATAGTAATGTACCGTATTGCCTCCGGTATCACCTGTTTCGATTTCATCCTTCGGTGGAACCAGCTCATAATTCGTTATCTTCATCAGACGATTCGCTATCTCCAACTGCTGTTTATTATAGCTTTCCGGCAGCATGCTCCGATAATAATAAATCTGCTTTCCTCTTGAATGGAAATCCAGAAACCCCTTGGTTTTATACTCATGAAATAAATTAATCAGAGCCATCGTCTCGTTCTCACTCGCAGCTTGGTCAAATTCATCTTTAGGCCGCCATAGTTTGCTCGGGAAGTTACGGTTGATATCAACTCCTCTTGCATTGTATTTCCAATCCGTATATGGTGTCTGCATTTCTATGCAATTCTGCCTTAAGTTCTCATCCCGAATTGTATCGAAGCCCTTTAAAGCAACCATATAACCGTCCGGGTTCAAAAGCGGTACAAACAGGATGGTGAAGGTCTGCAGAAGTTCATAGATGCAGGCTCCGTAGAGCATCTTCTCATATTCATCTTTCAGATGTAAGTTTTCATTATTTAATTTGCTTTTCAGATCATACTTCTGTTTTTTATGGTTAACGTACAGGTCCGCATAACACTCCACGATCCGAAGCATGACGACCGGATTAATGGTCTCTCTCGCATGAACTCCTGAACAGCAGATCATAGATTGTTGACCGATACCAAGCTTTAGCAAAATAATGTCACGATTGTCATGTGACTTTCCAATCGTGACATACTGAAGTACTGTTTCATATTTTTTTGCTAAGAATTTTGCATCAGAGATAAATTTATCGTAAGAATAATACGCTTCATTTAAATTTACTTTCATAAAACAAGCTCCATTGGTTTATCATACATCATTTTATGATGGAAATCTTATTTTATGACATAATTTATGCCAAATTATATTGCGATTTATTTTCTGATCTGTCCATTACCAAAGATAATATATTTTGTAGTTGTAAGCTCCTTTAAGCCCATTGGTCCTCTTGCATGGAGCTTCTGGGTACTGATACCGATTTCTGCTCCGAAGCCAAATTCATTACCGTCTGTAAAACGTGTGGATGCATTGACATATACTGCTGCGGAATCAATCTCATTCAGAAATTTCAATGCATGCTCGTAATCCTTGGTTACGATTGCTTCAGAATGCTTGGTACTGTAATAATTGATATGGGCAATTGCTTCCTCAATGCTTTCTACCACCTTAAGAGAAATGATTTTATCAAGATATTCGGTTGCATAATCCTCTTCTGTGGCCGCTACGAAACCCTTACAGATGCTTAAGCCTCTTTCATCAGAACGGATTTCAATCTCCTTTGCATGAAGCCTGTCATAAAGCAGAGGCAGGAAGGATCGACTTACCTTTTCATGAATAACCAGGGATTCACAGGCGTTACATACACCAAGTCTCTGAGTTTTCGCATTATCGATTATATCAAGAGCCATATCAAAATCGGCAAATTCATCTACATATACATGACAGTTACCGGTTCCGGTCTCGATGACAGGAATAGTACTGTTCTCTACAACCGTTTTAATCAATCCGGCGCCGCCCCGTGGGATAAGTACATCGACATATGCATTCATCCGCATAAAGTCCTTTGCCACTTCTCTTGAGGTATCCTCAATCAGCTGCAGGGCGTCCTCGGTATAACCGGCAGTTTTCAGACCATCGCGAAGGGCCTTCACAATTGCCTGATTGGAGTGTATCGCATCACTGCCTCCTCTCAAGATTACGGCATTTCCGGCTTTAAAACAGAGACCGAAGGCATCTGCCGTTACATTCGGACGTGATTCATAGATAATCCCGATAACTCCAAGGGGAACTACCTTTTTCCCTATGGTCAGGCCATTCGGACGCACGGTCATGGAGAGTACCTCTCCGATCGGATCCGGTAATGCACAGATCTGTAATAAACCATCTGCCATTCCCTGCAGACGGTCCGGTGTCAATCGAAGCCGGTCTATCAATGAGCTTTTAACTCCATTGCCTATTGCTGCATTTACATCAATTTCATTCGCTGCTAAAATGTTGTCCTGAGCACCCATCAGTGATTTAGCACATTCCTTAAGTGCTTTGTTCTTATCCTCCTGTAGCATGAGATTTAAAGCGGTTGCTGCCTTTCGTGCCTTTGTGCCTAATTGCTCTAAATAATTCATGTTACTCCTCCCTTCGGCTTACAATATTTTTTTGCATGGAATTATTCTGGTAGGCGTTATGATAATATCTGCCTTCCTGTCATAATCTTCTGCGGGTATTTGATCTATTATCTGAAAATCGAAACCAATCGCAGTCTTGTAAAAAGGAATATCCGGATGGGCAGCAAAGTACCTGTCATAATATCCAGCACCGTAACCGATACGATTACCGTTTTTATCAAAGGCCAGACCCGGAAGGATCATCAGATTCCTGTATTGTAAATTATGTTCCAGTTGATTTGCCTGCATTAAGTCCTTTTGATGAATGAATTTAAATTTATCGTCCACCCCGGAGGGAGGCTCCAATACCCCATAATTGCTTGGAACTAAACCCTCCAGATCATGAATTTGATAAAATTCCATACCGCCTGCTTCCACTCTGGGAATATACACCTTTTTACCGTCTCTCAATGACAGCCGGATTAATTCATGAGTATCAACCTCTGATTGAAAGGATACAAAGATCAGCAGGTTTTCACTGCTTCGATATGCTTCTGTTTGAAATAATCTTTCACGGATAGCCTTACTTAGGCTATTGTGTTCCTCTATGGTCAGCTTACTTCTAAGTTCTTTTTGACTGTATCGGATTTGAGTTTTTGTCATATCTGGTATCCTTTATCAATTTGTTATATTTACTTTTTCGTTAATTCGGAAGCCTTGCTAACAGATCCGTCCGGGTTAACAAAGGATACCTGTTCTAAGGTACCACGAAGATTACTGCGGATAGCTGCAACATATTCTTTTCTCAGAGTTGCCTGCTCTTCCTTCTCTTCCTCTGTCAAACCTTCCTTCTGTGATTTATGATAAAGTTCATTAATTCGGGTTATTCTTTGATCGTCCATCCTAAAGCCTTTCTATCTTTGATATTGTTTTGAATTAATATAGTCCATAATATTAAAACTATCGATCTTATTTGAGACAAAAAGTGTTCCAACCTCTTGACCTTCAAGAATATGACTGATATTTCTTACATTTTCACCATTGGTGATAACCATGTCAGCACCGGAAGCAGTTGCAATCTTGGCCGCGGATACCTTTGTTGCCATACCGCCGGTTCCAACGGAACTCGCTGAATCCTTAGCCATACTGCTTAACTCCTCATTAATCTCTGTAACACTGGAAATCAATTTTGCATCACTGTTTTTATTCGGATCATCCGTATAAAGCCCGTCAATATCCGATAATAAAATAAGAAGATCTCCTTCCACCAAAGCAGTTACAATAGCGGATAAGGTGTCATTGTCTCCGAAATCAAGATCCAGCTCCTCGGTGGATACGGTATCATTTTCATTTACAATCGGAATTACACCCATTTTAAACAGCTCGCCGAAGGTATTTTTCGCATTGAAGCGGCTGATATCATTGATCATTGTATATTTGGTAATTAATATCTGGGCTGCTGTCTGATTGTATTCTGCAAATAACTTCTGATATACCATCATTAGGCTTGCCTGACCAACAGCTGCACAAGCCTGTTTAATTGAGCGCTGTGTCGGACGTTCCTTTAATCCAAGCGCCTTTCTGCCTACAGCAATCGCACCGGAGGTAACCAGGATAACGTCTTTCCCCTGATTGCGTAAATCCGTTAAAATACGAACCAACCGTTCCATCTTTTCCAGGTTCAGACTCCCTGTTTCCGGATGGGTCAAGGAAGATGATCCAATCTTTATTACAATTCTCTTTTTATCTTTTAATAGCTCCCTATATTGCATATAATAATCCCTCCATGAGTCATATGATATTTATCGAAAGTTACTCGTAATCAGGCTGATACAAGCCTGCTATTGCTTCAAATACCTTAATTCCATCAATTGCTGCGGAGGTGATGCCTCCTGCGTAGCCTGCAC
>DATMUM010000017.1:0-4840 GCA_035564175.1 Mobilitalea sp. | reverse complement strand
CAGTTGATACTTTATTTAGGGAGGTATTCAAATGTTAGGTAAATTATTAAAGCATGAATTCAAGGCTACAGCAAGATTACTGCTGCCCTTATATATTATATTATTAGTGCTTTCTATTGTTGACCGAATCGTGTTACATCTGGATGTTTTACAAACCGGCGCGTTAGCCTTGATCCCCGGCATCTTTACCTTTGTATATGTAATTTCCATCATTGGGGTAATCATAGTAACCTTCCTTCTGATGATTACACGTTTCTACAAGAACCTTTTGACCGATGAGGGTTACCTGATGTTCACCCTTCCGGTAAAATCACATGATTTAATTAACTCAAAGCTTATCGTCTCCATCGTCTGGACAATTGCAAGCATTGTTGGAGTTGTATTATCCGTATTTATAGTAGCTGCAACACCGGCAAACATGAGGGACTTTATGAACGTGCTAAGAGATGCGATGGCAGAACTCAGAAATACCTTTGGAAATGGCGGTGCTCTATTAATAACTGAATTTATCATCATGGGAGTCATTGCTCTATTTTATAACTCTCTCACCATCTATGCTTCCATCGCAATCGGTCAGTTATTCAACGGACATAAGGTAATCGGTTCCTTTGCCGCATACATGGGTATTAGTACCGTATTGCAGATCCTGATGACATTAATCTTTGCAATTATTGCATTTGTTTTTGGAAAAAGTATGAATGAGTTCAGTGCAATACCGAATGTTGTATTTCCTTTAACAATTCTAATAATCACTATTTTCAGCGTAGTCTTCTACCTGATAACGAATTATATCTTTAAGAGAAAGCTGAATTTAGAATAAAAGTTTTGGGGGTGTTGCAAAATATATTCGTTTTAATTTCGAGTTCGCGTCACTTTTCGAAACTTAGATTTTATGAATTTTGCAACACCCCGTTCATTGAAAAAGACCTCTGCCTGACTGGGCAAAGGTCTTTAATTTTAATTTATAATATCTATTCTATAAACAAAAATATATATAATGCAGATTACATGAATAATGCCTATCTTAACCTGCGGTCTTCAAATCTTCGCATCGCCTGAAGGCAATATATCAGTCCCTGAATTCTTTCTTCCAGCGGACCTTCTTCAACGGTACAGTCAATAGACACCGCCATATCATTGATTAGTCTGTTCGTCATGTGCTTAGTGTTAGACGTAAGGATTTCCAGTTTTCTTGTATAGGATGGAGCATCCAGGAAATTAATCAGAATTGAGTTCACATCCCCGGAAGGTGTCTCTTCCTTCTTTATAGAATCCGCAGGTTTCCCTTCATCCGTTCTTTCCGAGACCTGTTCTTGTTTTACACTTTGCTCCTGCGGTTTTACGAGCTCCTGAGTAACATCACCCGTTGGAACAGAATTTACTTCACTTACTTTCTTCTCAGCATTTCTCAGTTCAAACCGGTAAGTTTGCTTTGACTCAGGGTACTTCTCCTTATCCACCTCACTCATAAACATGGATAACGGTCTGACATAGGTTTTGAAATCGCCATACAGCGCCTGGTAAACAACCATGCTTTCCCCGGTTTCCGTATGTGTCGCAACCGTTATGATCTGATATGGTTTATCCTTAAAATGATTATATATTTCTCCCGGTCTCGGAATTTGATTTCTTTCCATTCCAATCTTCCTTTCCCATAGCTCTAGATACACACCGCTGCTTCCATTTCTAAAGGTATTATAGCACACCAATATAAAATATTCTAATAAAAAACAATCTGTCCCCTCATAGTAATTGTAAACCAAACTGCAGGGACAGATTTATTATTAAGATGTCATAAATTATATTCTATTCAATCCTATATTAGTTCATCCATTATTCTACGGATAATACATAATAATAGATCGGCTGACCGCCGAGATGAACTTCAACATCAAGATCCGGGTAAGCTTCCATAACTTCATCGGCAAGCACATTCGCATCCTCTTCGCTTATCTCTTCACCATAGTATAAGCTGATTAATTCGCTTTCCTCATCTGCTAAGCACTTAATAAGTTCCAAGGCTGTGTCCTTAATCTCTGTTCCGACGGAAAGAATGGTTTTATCGCCGATTCCCATGATATTGCCTTGCTTTATCTCTTTACCGTCGATACTGGTATCCCTTACCGCATAGGTTACCTGACCGGATTTTACGCGTTTCATCTCTTCCGTCATTCTTTCAGCGTTCTCTTCCGGAGATTTATCATATACAAAGTTGATTACTGCTGTAATTCCCTGAGGTATTGTCTTTGAAGGAATGACAATGATATTCTTATCCTCGGTTAACGTCTTTGCCTGCTCTGCAGCTAAGATAATATTGCCGTTATTCGGTAAGATAAAGATAGTATCTGCATTTACCTCGTTAATGGCATTCAACATATCCTCCGTACTCGGATTCATCGTCTGTCCGCCCTTGATAAGGTAATCAACTCCAAGGCCTGTAAAGATTTCATCCAAACCTTCACCGATCGATACTGCAATGAAACCGGCCTTTTTCCTTGGCTTATTGGAAACTTCTTTGTTTGTTTCGAGCTTCTGCCCAGCTGCCGCTTTTTCGGAATCCTTGATTACTCTTTCCGTATGCTCTTCCCTCATATTATCAATCTTCATCCGTGTAAGTGAACCATACGTTAACGCCTTCTGGATTGCTAAACCAGGGTCATTCGTATGTACATGAACCTTCACGACATCATCATCCGAAACGACAACCAGGGAATCACCGATGGATTCAAGATAAGTTTTGAATTCCATCTCTATTTTCATATTATATTCTTTCTCTACCATGATGATAAACTCAGTACAGTAACCGAATTTAATATCTTCTGCAGCAATTCGCTCTATATTAATCCCTGAAGAGGGGGCTTCCTTAGTCGAAATATTCGTAAGAGGTACTTCCTTTCCAAGCATCGCATCATATGCGCCTTTGACGATTTCAAGTAAGCCTTGACCGCCGGAGTCAACTACTCCAGCTTCCTTTAATACTGGCAAAAGTTCCGGAGTCTGTTTCAGAACCTCCTCCATATGTGCTATCACTTCGTGACCGAAATAAACAAGATCGTCCGTCTGCGAAACCAGCTGTGCCGCTTTTTCAGCACCGCCTCTTGCTACCGTTAATATGGTTCCTTCCTTAGGCTTCATAACGGCGCGATATGCTGTTTCAACTGCTTTCTGAAAAGCGTTTGACATGATTGTAACATTTACTTCTTTAAAATCTTTAATCTCTTTCGTAAAACCACGGAACAACTGTGATAAAATTACACCTGAGTTTCCTCTTGCTCCGCGAAGGGAGCCTCCGGAAATAGCTTTTGCTAGTTCATCAATAGAAGGGTTTGAAAGTGCATTAACTTCCTTTACGGCAGACATGATCGTAAGCGTCATATTTGTACCTGTATCACCGTCCGGTACAGGAAATACGTTCAATTCGTTAATATAGTCCTTCTTTGCTTCTATACTTGCAGCTCCGGCTAGGAACATCTTTTTAAGCATTCTAGCATCTATCGTTTTAATAACCACTGGTTTTTCCTCCTTAAACGTTGTCCTTCTCAGGATCAGTCAATTACCCTGACACCTTCAACATAAATGTTAATCTTCTTAACTTCAAGTCCTGAGAATTCTTCAACATTATATTTCACGTTGCTGATCAGATTATCAGCTACCGCAGAAATGCTGACACCATAGGAAACGATAATATGCAGGTCGATCGTAATTTTATTTTCTTCAAGGGTAACATTTACACCATGACTTAAGCTGTCACGTCTAAGTAGTTTAACTATACCATCTTTCATATTAACAGAAGCCATACCAACAACTCCAAAGCATTCAACAGCGGAAGCTCCGGCATACTTAGCCAGTACATCGTTATCAATCATTATTTCACCAATTTGAGTATTCATATGTCCTTTCATATTAACCCTCCTATCTATTTCCATTCTAATCTATCTATAATACCAGTAAGCAAACCATTGTTAATAAACCTACCATATTCTTAATATGCAAAGTATTATAGCAGATTACCCTGACGATTTCTTCATATTTGAGATAACCTACTGTTCACCTGCATAATATATATTACTATGAATATTGATTGGAAGTGACAGTTATGAAGAGAATGATAGGGTTCATCCTTTTTTGGATTGCCATCGGCATGACAATCATGCTTTTCATTACAAACGGAATCCTAGCTATATGTATTATTATTCTATGTTTATTGCTTGGTTATAATTTATTCTGTAATTAATTCACCTGCAAACCGCTTCATGAATACTTAAAACATGATATGGAAACATAAATGCAACGTAAACGATTGTTACGAAGAGCGTTTTCGATTGATAAAAAAAGCGGGTGTCAAGATCCCCTGACACCCATCGTTTTTCCTTATGCGCGTTCTACTTTACCGGATCTAAGACAGGAAGTACATACATACATTTTTCTTGCTACACCGTTAACGTTAACTTTAACTGATTTCACATTAGATTTCCACATCTTGTTAGATCTTCTATGAGAATGACTCACAGCGATTCCAAAGTGAGCACCTTTATCACATATTGCACATTTAGCCATCAAAAGCACCTCCTTAGGTAAATGAATTAGCAGACCAATTCATTAAGAAATTAGACCCAATTGGCCCTGCAAACAAATTTTATTCTACCAGAATATGAATTATATTGCAAGCAGTTTTTTGTCCGATTACCTAATCTTATTCATTCGATGTGGTTTTTATATCAGTTTTCAAGGCTTCCTCGACCTTTTCGTCGAGATTGTCCTTCTTTTTTGAGCCTTTGGTGAAACGGTTAATCAAGTCAGGTACCATATCGATTATCTTGCCGACACTGTCCTGTTCTCT
>DATMUM010000016.1:0-6627 GCA_035564175.1 Mobilitalea sp. | reverse complement strand
TTAGCCTATTAAAATACGCCTAAAATTCATTGTTTTATATCAATTCAGGAACTAATCTGATAATTGAACTATTTTCTCTCCTTATATAGAGGAAAGTTATCCACATCTCAGGTGAAAATCATTTAACAATTACCTAATAGTATTACATAGGTAATTGCAAAACAATCTAATTAGTGTAGTAAACAGCTTCATGTATGTAGTTTCACAATCACTTAATAGTATAACCTGTTTCGCTACCAGGTAGTATAGCATACGCCGTAACACTCAAACAATGTAGTATATTAGCTATCATTTGGCCTATAATGTGATATTTTTACTGTATTTTTAAACCCTTTGAACTGCCACGAAGTAAAAGTCCAAAGAAATGGATCACCCTTTATATTGAAAGAAAGAACAAAATGAATTATAGTTAGAAAAGATAATTAAGTATCTGACAGTAGATAACATTTCCTAAGTAATTGCGAAACTCAATAAATGAATCTTTTTGCTATACAGTTGATACAATTCAGGATCGGAAGTAAAGCGTTAAAACGATTATGTATACGTGCGTTAGAGCGGAGGAATTTGTATCAACTGTGCAGTAGACTCCGATAAATTAATTGTTCGCAATTACCTCGAGATCATTTCCGAATGAAAGGAAGCCATGATGATGGAGGATGGACAGGGCAAAAAGGTTCTGATTACCTTATTAGGAAGAGGAGCGCCGATTGAGTTTGAATATAGTAATGAGATCAGCCTGATGGAAGCTATGCTTTGTCAGGGAATCTATTTCAGCGCGGCCTGTGGAGGAAGAGGTACCTGCGGAAAATGTAAGATACAGATCCTGGAAGGGAATCTGGAGATTACCCCGGAAGATAAGAGAAAATTGACGGAGTCAGAGCTTCGACAGGGGTATCGTCTGTCCTGTAGAGCCTACCCGGTGCAGAATTGTACCATACGGCTGGCTGCCTCGGATGAGGCGGATTTTGAAGTGGTGGCAGAGCCTGGGCAAGTTCAGTCAATACTGGAAAGTATGCAGGATGAGGAATATGGTATTGCAATTGATATCGGTACTACCACCATCGCCGTCAGCCTTGTAGGACTGACCAGCAGGAATATACTTCATACCTTTACAACAATTAACAAGCAAAGAGCATATGGTGCTGATGTAATATCAAGAATGAAAGCCTCAAACGAGGGTAAGAAACTGATTCTTCAGGAAAGCATTCAAAAAGATCTGCTGGAAGGAATCCAAAAGGTCGTTGAAGATACTAAGGTAAATAAAGATAAAATAAAGAAAATCGCCATTGCCGGCAATACAACCATGGGACATCTGCTGATGGGATTTTCCTGTGAAACACTGGGAATATACCCTTTTACCCCGGTAGACATCAGTACGATAATCCGGCCCTTTGCACAGGTGCTGGGATCGGATTACCTTAATATACCGGTTGTTATTCTACCGGGCATCTCAACCTTTGTCGGTGGTGATATCATGGCTGGTTTATATGCTTGTAATTTTGATCAGGCAGACCGTCCCAGTCTTCTGATTGATCTTGGAACGAATGGGGAGATGGCCATCGGAAACAAGAACAGGATACTGGTCAGTTCAACCGCAGCAGGCCCTGCCTTTGAAGGTGGTAATATTTCCTGCGGCGTAGGCAGTATCGCAGGAGCCATCTGTAATATTAACCTGGAGCAGGATAAGCTCACATATAAAACCATCGGACAAATGGCTCCGGTTGGAGTCTGCGGTACCGGAGTGATAGAGATGACCTCGGAGCTTTTTAAAGCAGGGCTGGTGGATGAGACCGGACTCCTAAGTGAGGAGTATTTCGATGATGGCTTTGAGATTACAAAAACCACGGATGGAAATGCGATTGTATTTACCCAGAAGGATATCCGTGAGATCCAGCTGGCAAAATCAGCAATCCGGGCTGGTGCTGAGACTTTAATAAAGCATTTTGGAATCACCTATGAGGATATTGATATGGTATATCTTGCCGGGGGCTTTGGATATAAGCTTAATCTGGAGAAGGCAGTGAATATCGGATTATTGCCGAAGGAGCTGTCCGGTAAGCTGAAGGCGGTCGGTAATAGTGCTCTGGGCGGAGCAATCAAATATCTGCTGGAAGCAGATGCCACGGAACGGATTGATGGAATCCTTAAGGGGTCAGGCGAGATACACTTGTCAAATGATAAGGATTTTAATGAATTATACATTGAGCATATGTTCTTTTAATATTAGTAAATACTTTTACCCTCTATGGCTGCATATAATTTATACAAATAAGCACCCATAGGGGGTAAAACTATGCCAAGCGAAAAGGTTGAGAATCAACTGAACCTTGCGTTGGATGTTAATCCGGCGGACCGGGCGAAAACGGTCAATCTGGATGTTGGATATACTCCGGATACGAACATGTGGGAATTGATCGTGAAACATATCGGCAATCTTGATCAAATCAAGGAACAGTTGGGGATATCCGTTGTTGAACTTGGAAGCGGTTATGCAATTATTACGATACCAGAATATTTGATTAGCCGTTTGGCTAATTACGACCAGATTGAGTTCATCGAAAAACCGAAAAGGCTCTTTTTCGAGGTAAATGAAGGCAGAACAGCCTCGTGCATCAACCCCTTGCAAACAGAGAATTATAATCTGTTTGGACAGGGAACGTACGTTGCAATTATCGATTCCGGTATAGATTATTCTCATCCGGATTTTCGTAATGAAGATGGAACAACCAGAATTGCTGTACTATGGGATCAGACCATCCCCGGGGCACCTCCCGAGGGCTTTGATATCGGCACGGTATATACCAGGGAGAAGATTAATGAAGCCCTTAAGACACCGATGCCGGAACGTATGAATATCGTACCGAGTACGGACCTGTCCGGACATGGTACCCATGTAGCCGGAATCGCCGCAGGCAATGGCAGGGCCAGTAATGGACTATACCGGGGTGTAGCTTCCCAAAGCGAATTGGTCGTTGTAAAGCTGGGTATCTCCGTCGGCGACTCCTTTCCAAAGACGACGCAGCTTATGCAGGGGGTAGATTATGTAATTCGATATGCAGCCCAGCAGGATAAGCCAATTGCTATTAATATCAGCTTTGGCAATAATTACGGCTCCCACACCGGTATGACTTTATTGGAAAGCTACATTAACGACATGGCAAACTCTTACCGAACCAGTATCGTTATAGGTACCGGTAACGAGGGAGCGACGGGAAACCATGCCCAGGGAGTCCTTACGATGGGAAAGACCACTTCTGTAGATATTGCAGTCAGTGATTTTGAGTTTTCTTTGAATCTTCAGTTATGGAAGAACTATTATGATCATTTTGAAATTTCTATCATTGCTCCTAATGGAACAAGAGTAGGACCAATTCCCAGAGTCCTTGGAACCCAGAAGTTCCCCATGGGGCAGACACAGATTCTGTTATATTACGGGGATCCGACTCCATACAATCCGCAGCAGGAGATATATATAGAAATGATCCCGCTGAACAGATACATCAACTCCGGCGTATGGAGGATTGAGATGGTTCCGCAGAGGATTGTTACAGGTAATTGGGATATGTGGCTTCCGGCAGGAGGAGCGAAGAATCCAAATACAAGGTTCTTATCTCCGTCGGAGTATACTACATTAACGGTACCCTCCACCTCCTTTGGCGCAATTACAGTAGGTGCTTATAATGCCTACACGGATAGCTATGCACCTTTTTCGGGAAGAGGATTTACCCGCAACGAAATGATCAAACCGGATCTGGTGGCTCCAGGGGTGGACATTAACTCCTGTGCCCCCGGAGGAGGATATGCGGTCCGGTCAGGAACCTCCATGGCCACACCCTTTGTAACAGGCAGCGCTGCTATGCTGATGCAGTGGGGAATCGTTGAGAAGCATGATCTTTATATGTATGGGGAGAAGCTGAAGGCTAATCTGATTAATGGAGCAAGAACTTTAAAGATTGAGAGTACCTATCCGAATCGGACCTTGGGTTATGGTGCACTGTGTTTGGAGAATACGTTCCAGTTTATGACTAGTTGAGCTGGTGGAGTGTGTCGGTAGGTGATACACTCCTTATTTTTTGTAAAAGAATGCCTATCATAGAGAAGTTTTTTGTTGAAATATAGGTTATTCAATGATAAACTATGTACAAAGATTGTAAGAGAGAGTATCGAATTAATAATTCAAAAGTACAATGAAGTATTACCTTTGAATACTTGTATATATATGAATTCGTGTAAAATAAAGGAGTATTAATCATGGCTAATCTACGTGTGAAGAAAGAGTTGATTGGTGTTGTTGAAAATCAGCTTCGGGATAATGATCCTCCATGTACCAAAATAATTTATGAGAAATTACAGAGAATGGGATACAGTAAAACAGAAGCGAAGGAAAAAATTGCGGCAGTGATTTTAGATGATATATACTACATACTAAAAGACGGTCAACCCTTCGATGAAAAGAAATATGAGCAGAAGTTGAATAGGCTGGTTGACTCCTCCGAACAAGAAATATTGGAACAAACAGTAATGGACAGCGATAATCCTTGGGTAATTTTAGAAGAATCGATTGATGATGGATATGAAGCGGCCATGAAGCAACGATACAAAAAAATGCTTCAAAATTGGCTTCCTGCTTGGGAACAGCTGAAGATGTTGATAACAGCTACTGATACAAAGACATCGATACTTAAGATAGAAGGAGCAACAAATAATAATTACAAGATCTACCACTGGCTTCAAGATATGGAGATGGAGCTTGGAAATGCAAAAGAACATGATCGACGAATAGCTTTTTGTAAGGAAGTAATTGAACTGTTCGGCTGGGATAGTGAGAAACCAGATAATTATAAAGCGGCGATCGGAGAAAGTTTGGACGCTCTTGGAAAAACAAAAGAATCGGACGAATGGTATCAGAGCTGGTTGAAAGAGGAACCTGATAATGTTGTAGCTGTAGCCAACCGTCTGTGGTGCCTGAAGGAACGAGAGCAGATAGACGAAGCGGTTGTGCTCTTGGAACAATATATGCATCAGGATATCGAATGTAATATGGCAAGCGAAATATTCTTCATGCGTGCGGCAGATATATATGAAGTGGCCGGAATGAAAAAGGAAGAAACGGATTGTGTAAATAGGATAAGGGAATTTCACAAGGATATGCTATATCACCCGCAAAGATATGGTATCGATAACTTCGATCATTGTGATGAGGATTTCTTTGATGAATTTGACAAAGACAATTTTGATGATTATAGCAGCAGATATCATACTCAACAGACGATTATAAAGGATAAAAAGGTATATCCGAACGATCCTTGCCCTTGTGGTAGTGGGAAAAAGTATAAGAAATGCTGTGGCAAAGGATAAGAGCCGTGTATCAGCTATGAATAGTAAGGAGTAAAATTGTTGAGATATAACAATTCGTTTAGATGGGAGCGTAGAAAGAATTGACCTATGAGTTTTTGAAGGATTTTCACAGGCGTGCAGAGATTGTTGCAATCGTGGATTTCCTTACAACACGAATATCAAGAAAACAAAAGCTTCGGGACTATGATTTTGATAATGCACAGGCAGTGAATCTTGTTATGCTGGTCCTGTGCTTTATTATGGAAAAATCCTTACTAGAAGAATCATGTACGAAGAATGACATAGCCATCTATCTAAGAAGGCTGGATGCCAGCTATCTTAATAAGAAGCTGGAGGATGAGGAGTATCTAAGTCTTGCAGACTATCTGATTAAGGATTGTTTGCAGAACAATGGTATTCCTCATTATTTTGCCAGCTACAATTTTGAGCGGGCAGAGGAGGAAAAGATCAATGTAAAGCTGATTGATGATAAGAGGGTCCAGGTGGGCACAGACATGGTTTATTCCTATTATATGACCCCACAGGGTTATAAATTCATGTTCAATACCCTGGAGATTGAGGATGCTATGCAGGTGTCTATTGAGCAGTTTAAGCTGAGTTTATCAATAAAGAAGAGGAATTTTAATTCAGCGAGAACTAGTGTCGATAATTTATTTAATATTAGTAAGACTCAGATTCAGAAGATTAATTATTTTATTAAAAAGATCAGGGAAGATATCGGAAACTCCGGAATTGAGGAATATGAGAAGATTTATAATAGTACCTTTTCCTCCCTAGATGAGCAGAAGAAGGGCTATGACAACTTATATGAATTAATCGGTTCGGCTTTGAATTCCATCCGTGACAGCAGTCAGGGGCAGATTGATAAGGAAGCCTTAAAGCTTGAGGTAGATAATATATCCTATATTAAGAACAGACTGAAATTAATCATTAGTGAACAGTCCAAGCTTTTATTAAAACAGCAGGAGCTACAGAAAATTTATAACGAAGCGGTCGATGATATTTTATATATTGGCTCTGAGAACCGTATCAGTATTGAAGATAGTATCGTAAAAAAGCTTGAGGAGAATCCGGAGCGTTGTTATCCCATGATGAAAATATTACGGCCATTATTTCTACCTGATTTGAATAAGCTGTTCAATCTTCAGAAGGTCTTGAAGGAGCAGAAGATTCAGAGTACGGTTAATATTAATGAGAGCAGTAATATCCTTATGTCGGATAAATATTTCAGTAAGCAGGAGAGTGACAATGACATCAGAATACGCCTTG
>DATMUM010000015.1:0-24819 GCA_035564175.1 Mobilitalea sp. | reverse complement strand
AAGCCGAAGCTATTGTGTTAACGAAAGACAGACTGCCGATATCACTTGATTCGATCCCGTTTCCATATGAAGACATGGAGGCTTTCAAGAATAGGATTATTTATTATGAAAGCAGCAGGGGATGCCCGTTCACCTGCAGTTATTGTCTCTCTTCCATTGATAAACGGGTTCGGTTTCGAAATCTTGAACTAGTGAAAAGAGAGCTTGGGTTATTCTTAACCTATCAGATTCCTCAGGTCAAATTCGTGGACCGCACCTTTAACTGTAATAAGAAGCATGCGATGGAAATTTGGACATTCCTTAAGGAGCATGATAATGGTATCACCAATTTCCATTTTGAATTATCGGCAGACCTGCTCGATGAGGAAGAGATAGAATTTTTGGTTGCGTTGAGGCCGGGACAGGTTCAGTTTGAGATTGGCGTGCAGACGACGAATTCGGCGACGGCAGAGGCAATTAGTCGTAAGATGGATTATGCAAAGCTGGCACAGAATGTGAGAAGGATTAAGGAAGGCAGTAACATTCATCAGCATCTGGATTTAATTGCAGGTTTACCCTTGGAGGACTATCAATCCTTTGAAAAATCCTTTGCGGATGTATATAATCTGAAGCCAGACCAGCTGCAGCTTGGATTTTTAAAGATTCTGAAAGGCTCAGCCATGGAGACGGACTCTGGGAAATATGGCATTACATTTCGCGATACGGCTCCATATGAAGTGCTATTTACCGATGCACTTAACTATGAGGAAGTGCTGCAGATAAAAGGTGTCTGTGAAATGGTAGAGATCTATTATAACAGCGGGCAGTTCACCAACTCAATCAATTACCTGGAGCATTTTTATGAGTCACCGATGAAGCTTTATCAGGCAATCAGCGATTATTATGAAAGAACCGGAAATGACTTGCTCCCACACAACCGGGTCAGAAGATATGAGCTTTTGCTGGATTTCTTGAAAAGTATCGTATTGGAAGCATTTAAAGATGATGATAAGGATGCGGCAGTATCATTATTCGGGGAGCTGTTGGTACTTGATTTATTCCTGAGGGAGGACATGAAATCCAGACCAGGATTTGCATCGAACATTTCTTCCAAGAACAATCTTCGCGAACTATATGAGCAGTATCATCCTGTACGAAGTAATATTCATATTGAGCAGTTCACGTTTGATGTAATCCAGGCATCGTCATCAGGCCAGGCAATCAAAAAGCCAACAACACTGTTGTTTGATTACAATAACCGGGATCCCTTAAATAAATCGGCTAAGATAACAGTGCTTGAGATATAAACCGGTAACATTATCGCCTAATCTATGATATACAGAGGCGGAAGGAGGAACACCTTTGGCAAACAGAAGAATTACAAGGAAAGAAAAAGAGAGAGTGGAACGTATCTTACAGGCTCTGAGTAAGGAATATTCGTCGGAGTACCGGTGCTTTCTTGAATATGAAACACCCTGGCAGTTATTAATCTCGACAATTCTAAGTGCACAATGTACGGATAACAGGGTTAATATCGTAACCAAAGATTTATATCAGAAATATAAGAGCCTCAAGGATTTTGCGGAGGCGGATCAGGCAGAATTAGAGAAGGACATCCACTCAACCGGATTTTATAGAAATAAAGCGAAGAACATCATTGCCTGTGCAAAGAAGCTGGTGGAAGAATATAACTCAGAGGTGCCGAACGACATCGCGGTTCTGACGAATCTGGCAGGAGTGGGAAGAAAGACAGCAAATGTCATTCGGGGAAATATCTATCATGAGCCTAGTATTGTTGTAGATACCCATGTGAAGAGAATTTCGAAAAGACTTGGCTTTACCAAGGAAGAAGATCCGGAGAAGATAGAGTATGATTTAATGGAGCTATTACCCAGGGAACAGTGGATTTTGTATAACATCCATATCATAACCTTAGGCCGTAGTATATGCATGGCCAGAAATCCTAAGTGTGAGGAATGCTTTCTGAAAAATGACTGCAAATACGTAAATTCTTTGAAAAAATAAGAAAAAAATCTTGATTGATTGGGTAAAGTATCTTAAAATATTCTTTACTCCTAAATCCCTTCGAATAGGATAAAATGCTTCGGATATAATAAAAATTAAGGAATCATAATCTCTTAGAATTGCTGTCAATACAGGGGTATGCAATAAAATCGCAGCCTTTCTTATAAAAATTATGTTAAAGAGGTGAAATTGAATGAATTTCCATAGTAATAAGGTAAAAAGAATAATTGCAACAGTGATTATCGTAGTTATGGTTTTATCTATGATTATTCCGTATATCGTAAGCATAATGAAATAATATTGGAATTATTGAATTCAATATACATAATTAATGCTGAAAAGTTAACGAAACAAAGAGAGTCTTGAATAATCTGAGGTTTATGTTACAATAGGAAGAAATGTGGAAAGAATTTTGAAAAAGCCAAAATTCTTGGAAAGAACTCCAAAATGAAATCCAAAGGAATTTCATTTTGAGCTTCTTTCACGTATCAATAGGAATTCCATTTTGAACTTTTTTCACATATCCATATTTAAACTTTTTCACATATTGTTAGCGATGCTGCTTTGCGGTATCATATCAGTATGGAAAAACTTTGATAAAGCCAAGATTCATGGAAAATTTTATACATCAGATAATTAGAACATAGATATCATATGTATTGAAAAGGAGGATGGATATGAACAGGAAATATATCTTATCTACGATATTATTTTTGTCGCTTTCCCTTCTTTTTGCAGGGAATGCTGTATATGCATCTGCAGAGGAAAATAAAACAATATGCCAAGGAGTATATATAGACGAAGTCAATGTCAGCGGTATGACGAAAGCACAAGCAGAGGTTGCTGTTGAGGAGTTTATGAAGGGCTTGCAAAGCAAAGGTATCGCGATCAAGGTAGGGGATAACATCGTCTATTCTACTATGGGTGCTCTGGGCTATACCTATGAACCGAATGATGACATCGAACAGGCTTTGGATTTTGGAAAGTCCGGTAACCTAATCAAAAGATATAAGGACTTAAAGGATATTGAACAGGGAAATGTGGTATTACCTCTTTCCTTTACCTATGATAAAAATAAGATAAATCAATTAGTTAATGCAGATGTAAGCGCATATAATGTAGCGCCGATCAATGCATCAGTGAAAAGAGAGAATGGCAAATTCATTTATACGGATCATGTTGTTGGTAAAAAAGTGAATGTCGATAAGACAGCCCAACTGATTGAAGATGCCATGACTAATTGGAATCGTCAGGATATTATTGTTGATGCGGTAGTAGAAGATGATATGCCGATGTATACAAAGGATATCGTGGAACAATGCAATACCGTATTAGGATCATTTACAACGGATTATTCTACTTCCGCTTCAGGAAGAGCAGCTAACCTTGAGAATGGTGCAAGATTGATTAATAATACCGTGCTATATCCCGGAGATGTATTTTCTGCTTATAATCAGCTGACTCCGTTTACTGAAGAAAATGGTTATTCCATTGCCGGAGCTTATCTCAACGGAATCGTTGTTGACAGCGTAGGTGGTGGTGCCTGCCAGGTAACGACAACCTTATACAACGCTGTTTTGGCAGCAGAGCTTGAAGTGAAAGAGCGCCAGCCCCATTCCATGACAATCAGCTATGTTGACTTGTCTAGAGATGCAGCAATTGCTGGAACTTATAAGGATTTTAAATTTGTGAATAACACAGATACTCCGATTGTAATCGAGGCTTCCACAAAGAATCGTAAGATAACCTTTAAAATCTGGGGCCATGAGACTAGAGATACAGTTAACAGAAAGATAGAATATGTTACAAAGGTACTTTCTGAAAAAAAGCCCCCGGCTGATGTTATAACCGAAGATCCTACTCAGCCGACAACCTACCGGAAGGTAACTCAGACCGCACACATCGGTTATAGAGCGGAGCTATATAAGGTGGTATATGAAAATGGCGTTGAAGTTAGCAGAACTCTTGTTAATACAAGTAATTATCAGGCTGCTCCCCAGTACGTAACCGTAGGAACAAAGAAGGTTCAAGAAGATAAGGATACTACCAATACCGGAACAACTGATAACACGAAAACAGGTACCGATAATCAGACAAATGACACAACGAACAACAACTCCGGTACTACAAATGATCAGCCAAACACAGACACAAGCGGACAGTCTAATACAGACGGCAACCAATCGGATGGCCTGGATCCAACCTGGGATTTGGAAGTTCCCCTGGAATAATATTACGAAAGCAGATTATTGGAGATAGAGTATGAACCTTGGAAAAGTACCTGAAACAGTCCTGAAACGGTCTGTACTTAATCAAATAAAGCATAGACGAGATGAAGTTCTGGTTGGGCCAGCCATTGGAGAGGACTGCAGTGTTCTTGCAATTGCAGAGGATGAGGTAATTGTTATTTCCTCGGATCCGATTACAGGCGCAGTTCAGGATATCGGAACCTTTGCGGTTCACATCACCGCAAATGATATTGCCTCCAATGGAGCAGAGGTGATTGGCATCATGCTAACGTTATTACTGCCGGAAGGTACGGTTGAGGCGGAATTAAGAACGATGATGAAGGACATTGAAGCTGTATGCGATAAGCTTCATATTGAGGTCATCGGAGGGCATACAGAAATTACGAAGGCGGTTCATCAGCCGATTGTAACCGTTACAGGAATCGGTAAAATGAAACGTGATGCAATGATAAAGACAGCAGGTGCCAGACCAGGTCAGGAAATCGTTATGACGAAATGGGCGGGCTTGGAAGGCACGGCAATTATAGCAAAGGCCAAAGAAGCAGAGCTGAGAACGAAGTATTCCGGCAGCTTTCTTGAAGGCGCAAAAAAGATGATTGATTATATCAGTGTTGTCCCGGAAGCAATGATCGCACGAGCGGTTGGCGTGACATCGATGCACGATGTCACGGAAGGCGGGATATTTGGCGCTTTATGGGAGATTGGAGCTGCCTCCAAGGTAGGCTTGGAAGTGGATTTAAAAAAGATTCTTTTAAAGCAGGAAACCGTTGAAATCTGTGAATTTTTTGATATTAACCCTTATATGCTGATATCCAGCGGATGCATGCTGATGATAACAGATAAAGCCAATCAGCTGGTAGATCATCTGAAGGCGGATGGAATAGCTGCTGCTGTTATCGGCCGTATTACGGAAGGCAACGACAGAATTATCATAAATGAAGAGGAAAGACGTTTCCTTGAGCCGCCAAAGAGTGATGAGCTATATAAAGTAGTGTAACGTATTTATCGTTTTAAGTGCATGAAACTGTTTATAAATCTAGAAAACATGCAAGGGAGCATGTTTCCGGCCTGGCAATGGCACGTAAGTATTCTTTTCGTAATATATTTGAGATGCCGTAAAGCGGCGTCATGGAGGATAAGATGAGAGAAAAAATCTTGGCAGCAATTGATAAGAACAGTAAAATATCAGCCGCAGATCTGGCAATCATGTTAGGTTCAACAGAAGAAGAGATTACTTCTATAATTAAACAGATGGAGGAAGAAACCATTATCTGTGGTTATCCTACCCTGATCAATTGGGATAAAGTACAATGCGAGAGAGTAACAGCACTCATTGAATTAAAGGTAACACCTCAGCGTGGATTAGGCTTTGATAAAATTGCTGAGCGTATCTACCAATTTGATGAGGTTCAATCCGTATATCTTATGTCAGGAGGTTTCGACTTAACGGTAATTCTTGAGGGTAAGACGATGAGAGAGGTCGCCAATTTCGTATCGGAGAAGCTTGCTCCGATGGAAGCAATCTTAAGTACTGCAACTCATTTTGTATTAAAGAAATACAAAGAGCATGGCCTGCCCCTCGTACAAACCAAACAAGATGAAAGGATGTTGATTACCCCTTGAGAAATCCATTAGCGAAATCCGTTATAGAGATTCAACCCTCCGGTATCCGGAAATTTTTTGATATAGTAAGTGAAATGAAAGATGCTATTTCCCTCGGCGTAGGTGAACCGGATTTTGATACACCCTGGCATATTCGGGAGGAAGGCATCTATTCCTTAGAAAAAGGCAAAACCTTTTATACCTCCAATGCAGGTTTAAAAGAATTAAAAATGGAAATCTGCAATTATTTAAAGAGAAGATTTGATCTTTCTTATGATTTTAATAAAGAAACAATCGTAACCGTTGGCGGCAGTGAAGCAATTGATATCGCCTTACGTGCTATGCTTGAGCCAGGTGATGAAGTTCTGGTTCCCCAGCCCTGCTATGTTTCTTATCATCCCTGTACGGTATTGGCAGGGGGAAAGCCGGTAATCATTGAGCTTAAGGGTGAGAATGATTTTAAGCTTACCATAGAACAGTTAATCGCAGCTATCACAGATAAGACCAAGATAATGATACTGGCTTATCCGAATAATCCGACGGGTGCTATCATGACTTATGATGATTTAAAGGCACTTGTGGATATTATCATTGAAAAAGATATCATTGTGATATCCGACGAGATATATTCAGAGCTTACTTACGGAAGCAAGCATGTATCCATAGCCTCCTTCCCAGGCATGAAGGAACGAACCGTCGTAATCAACGGCTTTTCCAAATCCTACGCAATGACTGGATGGAGATTAGGTTATGCAGTAGGTCCGGCAGCTATTATTGAACAGATGGTGAAAATACATCAATTTGCAATCATGTGCGCACCGACTACAAGTCAATATGCCGGTATTGAGGCAGTAAAAAACGGCGATACGGATGTTGAAATGATGCGGGATGCCTATGATAAGAGACGCAGGTATTTAATACATGCTCTTCGTGGAATGGGCCTGGAATGTTTTGAACCATACGGCGCATTCTATGTATTTCCCTGTATTAAAAGTTTAGGTATGACATCGGAAGAATTTTCAACCAGACTCCTGCAGGAAGAAAAGGTTGCAATTGTTCCGGGTACGGCATTTGGCGAATGCGGTGAAGGATATTTAAGAATATCCTATGCATATTCTATTGAAAATCTTAAGATTGCCCTGGAAAGAATAGAAAGATTTGTAGCAAGATATAGAAAATAATAACAGCTGGACGGTTTTCTATATAGATTTATTTCGCGAAAATGTAACTAAGTAATATGTTGTTTTATACAGCAAAAAGCTACAATTTTCTATATTTTGTGAGATAAATTTACTAATTAGTTGAAATTATGTATATATATGTGTTACAATAGCAACAGTACTTACAGGAATCTAGGAGGTAATCGAATGGCCAGTGTCAATGTGGAACATATAAATCCATTCTTGATAGCATCTACGAAAATATTAAAAGAAATGTGCTTTATAGATGCGAAGATTGGTAAACCATATATAAAAAACCCTGCTTTTTTTGCGGATACACTGTTAATTCTGATCGGTTTTACCGGTGAGATGAGGGGTCAAGCAATGATTGCATTTGAAAACCCAATTGCATGTGACATAGCTTCTAAGATGATTATGATGCCAATTACTGAAATGGATGAATTGGCAAAAAGTGCAATTTGTGAGCTTGGGAATATGATTATGGGTAATACAGCAACTATATTCTCGACAAGAGGAATAGCAATCGATATTACACCACCGACCGTTGGCAATGGCACGATGTCTTTTACCACTAGTTATGCATCCAATATTTGTGTTCCTTTGGAATATGAGAATGGCAAGAAAATCGAAATAAATATTGCAATAAAAGGTGAGTAATCACCTTTTTTATTTGCAAAAATATACAGTAAGGCTCACTCGTGGTTAGCCTCTGAGTTGGCTTTATTATCGTAAAAGTGAGGAAATAAAAATGAATGTGGTATTATTAGAACCAGAGATACCTGCAAATACAGGAAATATAGGCCGGACCTGTGTAGCCACCGGAACTAAGCTTCACCTGATTGAGCCCCTTGGGTTTCGTTTAGATGAGAAAGAAATAAGGAGGGCAGGTCTTGATTACTGGAAGGATCTTGATGTAACAGTATATAAGAATTATCAGGATTTTATAGATAAGAACCAGAATGCCAAGATTTATATGGCAACAACTAAGGCACAGCATGCCTATACCCATGTATCCTATGATCCGGACTGCTTTATCATGTTTGGAAAAGAAAGCGCCGGGATACCGGAAGAACTGCTGCTTGCAAATAAGGCTAATACAATCCGTATTCCCATGATCGGGGATATCAGATCCCTTAACCTTGCGAATTCAGTAGCGATTATCCTGTATGAAGCTTTAAGACAGAATAATTTTGAAGGTATGAGGATGGAAGGACAGCTGCACCACCATAGCTGGGATGAGGCGTAACCGGGTTAGGTGATAAGATGTAGGTATTGAATTAAGGTTCGTGAAAGTGATGAGGTTGAGAAATGCCCTCTTACTGTGACCCATGGAGTATGAAAACCTGCATTGTAATCGATTGTACTAAGCAGATGGCGATTACTGCAGGATGTTTTCATACTCCATGGGTCACAGTAAGAGGGCATAGCGATACTTTATGAGCTTTCACGAACCTTAAATTTAGTTCTGTGGTGTCTAGGGATTGATAACAGGGCGCTTGATTTCTCAAGCGCCCTGTTATATAATCAAGACAGAAAAGGTAATCAGATACAAAATCTGATGCTCTCGTATGATTTTAAATAAGCATCCTACTTAGGCGCTCAAACCCATAAGGATGCTTATTTCTTTTTATATTTATTATCTATATAAGACAATGCCGTGAAGATTACCAGCAATAAAGTCAAAACCTCTATTGTGTTCATAGGCATCACCCTCTTTCTATGTAATTGAGGGCAATAAACAGAAAATGCATCCTTACGCTTTCTACTATAAACTGCCGATTGATTAAAAATAGAAAGGAAGTTTCTTTGCTAACTGATTTGATTAAGGCGCTTGATTTCTCAAGCGCCCTGTTGTATAATCAAGACAGAAAAGGTAATCAGATACAAAATCTGATGCCCTCGTATGATTTAAATAAGCATCCTACTTAGGCTCTCAACCGGAAGGATGCTTATTTCTTTTTATATTTATTATCTATATAAGACAATGCCGTGAAGATTACCAGCAATAAAGTCAAAACCTCTATTGTGTTCATAGGCACCACCCTCTTTCTATGTAATTGAGGGCAATAAACAGAAAATGCATCCCTACATTTCCTTCTTGCTGTACATGGAATATCATATCAGAAATACAGGAAGAAATCCAACTTTTACTGTTGTGAAAACTCTGAATTTTGAAGGGATGTGTATACGAAATGTACAAAGAACTTTAACTCAATAATGGAGTCATTAATCGATAAAATCAGGCGCTTGATTTTTCAAGCGCCTTAATTTATTTATATGTGTCAAAAGTTGGGATGTGTGAAGAACACATGCCAACCTTTATCAGAGAACTATCTATTCTATGGTCTTAGTTAGTGAGAATATAAATTCAGACCCTACACCTTCTGTGCTGATAACGTTGATATTTTCGTTATGTGCCTGGATGATTTCTTTGGTAATCGAGAGGCCTAAGCCGGTTCCGCGTTTATCCTTACCACGGGAAGTATCTGTCTTATAGAAGCGCTCCCAGATTTTTTTGATCGAATCTCTCGGAATTCCAATACCGTAATCCCTTACGGATACAAATACCTTATCACCCTTCTCCTCTGTTGATACCTTTATTTTAGAGTTGTTGTGGCTGAATTTAATCGCATTATCGATAAGATTATACAGCACCTGTTGAATCTTTCCCATATCAGCATCTACATAAGTTTCCTTGGAGGAGAATACGAGGTTTAAGGTTATTTTCTTGTCACGGCAGGCACCTTCAAAACTCTCTGCTGTCTTTTTAATAATATTATTAATATCATAGGAGGTAATATCTAAGAAGGTTCCCTTATTCTCAAAGCGGTTTAACTCCAATAGACTCGAGGTCAGCTTTGTTAGGCGCTCCGTTTCAAATAATATAATATTCAGATATTTATCCTGCATTTCATGAGGGATGGTTCCGTCTTTAATCGCTTCTGCAAATCCTTTAATCGAGGTCAGCGGTGATCTGAAATCATGGGAAATGTTCGCTACAAATCGTTTCTGATAATCGTCCAGCTTACTTAATTCCCCTGACATATAACTTATAGCCGCACCAAGATCCCTATATTCACTCAATCCCTTAAGAACTAAGGCATAATTATAATTTCCTGAGCTGTATTCCTTGGCCGCCTTCGTCAGATTTTTCAGTGGAATGGCGGTGATATAGTAGATATATAGGAACAGAATAAACAGCAGGGGAAGGAATAATAAAAAGCAGATATTTATGATATCAAAATAATTCACAGCTTCATCAGCTATCCCCTGCATCGGGGTATGAAGGATGATATATCCGCTTAACTCAAAGTCATAGCTTACCGTATGGGTATAGCTCATCATGGGTAGAGTAAAAATACCGGGGTAATAATTATTTTCTGAAAAATATTTATCAAAGAATTTAGGGTCTAAGTCATTGACATTCTTCTGTTCGGCGACATCATTCGATGCAGTAATGATAGTTCCATCCTTTTTAACAATCCAAACGGTTATGCCCAGATAGGTGCTGATGGATTTTAATTGGGCTTTCAGAGAATACTGCGGTTGGCTGTCATCGATGGAAGCGTAAATGCTATCTTTGTATTCCGTCTCAATCAGCCTGGCTTCGTCAATCAACAGATCCTTTTTCTGGTCCGTAAGGCGTTTTTCGAGCAAATCCTTACCATATGTATTTAAGAGTAAGAATACCATTACTCCAGCAAGCAGATAACATACGATTAGTCTCGACCATAAGGTTTTCTTCATGAAAACACCAACCCTTCTACTTCTTTCCGCCCTTTGCCTCAAATTTATAACCGATGCCCCATACGGTCGCCAGGCTCCAGTCACTATGATCTTTTATCTTTTCTCTGAGACGTTTGATATGAACATCAACGGTTCGGGTGTCACCGAAATACTCATAGCCCCAGATGTGGTCTAAGAGCTGTTCCCTGGTAAATACCTGATTCGGGTTTGATGCCAAGAAATAAAGAAGCTCCAGCTCCTTTGGAGGCATTTCTATATTCTCCTCGTAATACTGAACGGAATAATTACTCATATTAATCATCAGGTCCGGATATGCCACATATACACCGGTTGGAGCAGGTGTGGTTTCAGGTTCTTCCTTTACTTCCGGATGGAAGCGTCGAAGCACAGCACGTACTCTTGCTACTAATTCTTTGGAATCAAAGGGCTTGATGATATAATCGTCCGCTCCCAGCTCCAGACCCAATACCTTATCAAAGATTTCACCTTTGGCTGAAAGCATGATAATCGGGTTGTTAGAGGTCTTACGTATCTCCCTGCACACCTCATAACCATCGATACCGGGCAGCATCAGATCCAGGAGTACCAGATTAGGCTGATAGGAGTTAAATTGTTTGATTGCAGCCTCTCCGTCATTAACAATTAAGGTATCAAAGCACTCCTTGGTTAAATACAGGGAAATAAGCTCGGCAATGTTAACGTCATCATCCACGATCAATATTTTTTGTTTAGCTATCATGACAGGCTCCTTTCGATATTAATTATTTAAACTCTACGATGGTGACACCGTGATCGCCTTCTCCGAAGCCTCCGACACGGTAGGATTTAACATATTTTAATTTTTTCAAATGAGCATGAACCGCATTCTTTAAAGCACCGGTTCCTCGGCCATGGATCACAGTTACCTGAGGAAGATGAGCCAGATACGCATCGTCCAGGTATTTGTCCAGATCAGATAAGGCTTCATCCACTGTTTTACCGATCAGATTAATCTCAGGGTGTATGGTAGCTGACTTGGACATCTTGATCTTACC
Source organism: Mobilitalea sp. (assembly GCA_035564175.1). GTDB lineage: Bacteria > Bacillota > Clostridia > Lachnospirales > Lachnospiraceae > Mobilitalea. The sequence continues at coordinate 13,002 of DATMUM010000015.1, read as the reverse complement.
ACTCTGCGTCTTGTTAAATCCGGGTGCTGTGATGACTTCTTCATCAATGAGCTCGATATCTTTTAGGTTAACCTGGGAACGAAGAATTCCCATCTGAACAAACAAATCACCTTTCGCATTCGGCAGGGTGCTGATTGTACCCTTTAAGCCAAGGCTGATTACATTGACAGAATCTCCAACTTTGATTTCCTTAGCAGCTGCGTTCTTATTCTGTTTCTGTTGTTTCTTAAATAATAAAGCTTCGCTGTCACTCAGACGTTCACGCAGGTTATTGCGTTCCGCCTCCATATCCTTGACGCTGCCGCCTTCCTGGAGCCACTTGTTATAGCGGCGGATGCTTTGGTCGGCTTATTCCTTCGCTTCATTTAAAATGCTGGCAGCCTTTTCTTTCGCTTCATTTAGCAGACGCTCACGGCTGGCATCCAGAGACTCATTCTTCTTGGCAAGATTCTTCTTTAACTGTTCAATCTCAGCCTTATATCTTGTAATCTCGTCTTGTTCACGTTCAATCGTAATTCGGCTGGACTCCAGATCACTGATAACATCCTCAAAGCTTTTGTCCTTCGTGCCAATCCGTTCCTTTGCATCCTCGATGATATAATCCGGAAGTCCCAGCTTGAAGGAGATGGCAAATGCATTACTCTTGCCGGGGATACCGATGAGCAGACGATAGGTAGGACGAAGTGTCTCAACATTGAATTCACAGGAGGCATTGGTTACCCCTTCCGTGGAAAGAGCGTAGATTTTCAACTCACTGTAATGGGTGGTTGCCATGGTACGGATCTTTCTCTTATGAAGTGACGAAAGGATGGACATAGCAAGGGCAGCACCTTCCGTGGGATCGGTACCGGCACCTAATTCATCGAATAATACCAAAGAACGTTCATCCGCTTTGTCCAGAATCTTTACGATGTTCGTCATGTGGGAGGAAAATGTACTGAGGCTCTGCTCAATACTCTGCTCATCACCGATATCGGCGTATACCTCATCAAATACAGCCAACTCCGAATTATCAAAGGCAGGAATATGCAAGCCAGCCTGTCCCATCAGGGTGAGCAGACCGACTGTCTTAAGGGATACGGTTTTACCACCGGTATTGGGTCCGGTGATAATCAGCATCGTAAAATCCTTGCCTAGCATAATATCGATTGGAACAACCTTCTTCGCGTCGATTAAGGGGTGACGCCCCTTTTTGATATTCAGGATACCCTTCTGATTAAATAAAGGCTCAGAGCCTTTCATCTGCTTGGACAGGGAAGCTCTTGCAAAGATAAAATCAAGCTCGGATAAGGTTCTGAAATTATATTCCAGACTTTCGGTATATTCAGCAGCCAGATTGCTAAGATCGGCTAATACCTTTTCGATTTCCTCCTGCTCCTTGATGGACAGCTCCTTCAATTCGTTATTAAGACGAACAATTGCCATAGGCTCAACAAACAGGGTTGAACCGGTGGAGGATTGATCGTGAATCATACCTTGAAATTGGCCTTTAAATTCTGCACGAACAGGAAGACAGTAGCGGCCATTTCTCATCGTGATGATATTATCCTGCAGCATGGTTCTGGAGGAGTTGAGAATGGAGGATAATTCGCTGTGGATTTTATCGTTGGCATTCCGGATAGCTCTCCGGACGGATTTGAGGGAAGGGCTGGCATCATCTGATATTTCCTCCTCCGATATAATACAGCGTTTGATTTCATTATTTAATGGAGTCAGAGGCTCCAAATTTGCAAAGTATTCTGTTAAAGAATCCTCCGTCTGCTCCTCACTATCCTTGCCGGTATAACCTCCATAGGCCTTCAAACGCAGTGTAGCATCCAGATCGGAGCTGATATGCAATAACTCGGCAGCATTCAGTGCTGAACCTACCTTCAAGCGCATAATCGACGGTCTGATGTCGTGAATACCGCCAAAGGATACACTACCTCTTCTGAGATTACGGGAGAGTGCATCGGTCGTTTCTTTCTGTAGCTTTCTGATCAGATTTAAATCCGAAGTGGGTAGCAGGTTCGCACATAATTCCCTGCCAAAGCTTGTACCAGCTAAAGAGCATAATTTATCTATAATTTTATTATATTCCAGTGTTCTTAATGCTTTTTCATTCATTTCCAGTTGAACCTTTCCGGGATATCATTCTTTCATGATTATAAAATCCCTATCATATAGTAAGCAGATACTATATCTATTTTACCTTATGTTGTAAAAAATTAAAACTGTTTCTTCGTATAAATCGTAAGAAAATGAAAATAGCTTGATTAGGCGAGAAATAGAACAAGGTAATGGTACCTTAATAGCAAACGGAGGAAAACAGGTTGCAGTGGATGCTTTATTAAGTGATTGAGCAGAATATAGAGCGCCGAGCAAACAGATTTGCGTCGATGCAAATGGAATGTTCTGGAATGATGGAGATACACAAGTTCTGGAAGTAGATCGGGACATTTGATTATGGAAGCCTGCTACTAAGCATCCAATCTATTTTATTTTTATGCGACAGTCCAACCCTGCAGCAATTGATGCCGACCAGTAGTAAATTTTATAAATTTAGGTATTGACATAGAGTTAACTTCATCCCTTATGCTTTAGATACCAGTACAATTATTGGCAGGGGAAATATGAAAAAGGTACTGGCATTCAAAGATTCTTTAAATAGGAGTGATATATATGGAAAAATCAAAAGTATATTTTACAGATTTTCGTACGACACTTGGACAGGGCTTACCTAGCAAGTTAAAAAAACTTATTTATGAGGCGGGTATCGGACTAATCGACATGGATAACAAGTTTGTTGCCATTAAGATGCACTTCGGTGAATTAGGCAACTTGAGTTATCTTCGTCCGAATTATGCAAAAGCCGTAGCCGACGTGGTGAAAGGATTGGGAGGCAACCCTTTTTTGACTGACTGCAACACCTTGTACCCAGGGAGTCGAAAAAATGCATTAGAACATTTGGAATGTGCATGGGAAAATGGTTTTACCCCTCTGACAGTGGGCTGTCCCATTCTTATCGGCGATGGACTAAAGGGTACCGATGACATCAATGTACCGGTGGTAGGCGGTGAATATATAAAAGAGGCAAAAATCGGTCGTGCGATCATGGATGCTGATGTATTTATCAGCCTCTCGCATTTCAAAGGCCATGAGATGACCGGCTTCGGAGGTGCCATCAAAAATATTGGTATGGGCTGTGGCTCACGTGCCGGAAAGAAGGATCAGCACATTAACGGAAAGCCTAATATCACGGAGGAGCAATGCCGCGGATGTCAGAGATGCCAGCGTGAATGTGCTAATAATGGTCTGATTTTTGATAATATCAAAAAGAAAATGGATATAAATATTGAAAACTGTCTGGGTTGCGGGCGTTGCCTGGGTGCATGTAATTTCGGTGCCATTATGTTCGAAAACTGGGCAGCCGCTGAGGAATTGAACTACCGTATGGCGGAATATACCAAGGCGGTTATAGACGGTCGCCCTTGCTTTCACATTTCCCTTATAATAGATGTTTCTCCCAACTGTGATTGCCACAGTGAAAACGACGCTCCAATTCTGCCAAATCTAGGCATGTATGCTTCCTTCGATCCGCTGGCACTGGATCAGGCATGTGTGGATGCCTGTTTGGCTGCTACACCGATGCCCAACAGCCAACTATCGGACAATATGCGTCAGCCTAATTTTAAGGATCATCATGACCATTTCACCAATTCCACACCCGAATCGGAGTGGCGTACCTGCCTTGCGCATGCAGAAAAAATAGGCATCGGCTTTCGGGAATATGATTTAATTTATGTTAAATAAGCGGACCGCATACAAAGTTTACCTGCTAACGGTCCACTATGCCATGCCAATAGCGAGATACTGGAAAAGCTAATACCCTACCATGGTATTAATGTAATAACAAAAGCAAAAGTAACCGGATATCAGGATGGAATTCTTCGTATACAGACACCGGAAGGTGATAAGGAAATAAAATGCGATAGTGTAATTCTGTCTGTTGGTTATAAGGAAGAGCCTTCTCTTTACTATGAGCTTGAATATGAGGTGCCTGAGATCTATCTGCTCGGAGATGCAAGGAGAGTTGCTAATATCATGTATGGCATATGGGATGCATTTGAAGTTGCAAGCCATATATAATATATTTCGGAGTATTAAAATTTATCTTGACTAAAAAAATATGACTGCTTTCAGAATTAGTTCTGAAAGCAGTTTTTGAATTAGAAACAAAAGGAATACGATGGCTACGGATTATTTTTATTTTATAGGTTTATATAATATAAGATTGGCTAACATATATTTAAATAATAGTAAGTAAGACAACTGTTGAGATATGGTGAAAAGATATAAGGAAGAATTTATGTAAAAAGAATCTAATTTAAATCTTCATCATAACATAAACTAAAATTCATGTTATTTAACGGAACAAGTTTTTATAAATGATTTATATGGGGTGTATTATGGCTGTCGAAACCGGTGAAAGAATTTATAGTAATGAGTATTTTGATTTATTATTACCTTACAATGGGGATCCATCCGAATATGATATATTTCCGAACTCCACATATAAGTTACTGTCTGCAAATTACGCCGTTGTATATGTACCGAAAGAACAAATAACCAATAATATCATCGCGCAGCTAGGTTATTTAGTAATACCAACCCTCTCTGGACTAATCAATCAGCGATCCTTGGAAGCGTCTGGTATAACGAGAACACGTGGGATACCCACATTGAATCTGCGTGGTAATGGTGTTCTTATAGGAATAGTTGATACCGGTATAGACTATACAAACCCCGTTTTTCTAAATGCGGATCATTCTACCAGGATAGCTGCACTATGGGATCAAACTATCATTGATGAAAACTATGCTTCCAATACTTATTATGGTATGGAATTTACCAGGGAACAGATTAATAAAGCTCTGCAAAGCCCAAATCCGTATGAAATTGTTCCTTCAAGAGATGAGATCGGACATGGAACCATGATCGCAGGAATTGCTGCAGGTAATGAGGTCTCTGAACGTAACTTTGCAGGTGTAGCACCAGATTCAGAGCTTATCATAGTAAAATTAAAGCCAGCAAAAAATATAATAAAAGATTTTTGGAGAATTTCTGAAAATGTTGTATGTTTTCAAGAAAATGATATTCAATTCGCATTAATGTATTTTGAAGCGACGGCTAATAAGTTAGGTCGTCCATTGTCAATTTGCCTTGCTTTGGGTTCTTCACTGACTTCTCATGACGATACATCCAGAATGAATACCGGATTATCTGGATTTTCTGAAACCTTTAATTTTGTAATTACAACAGCAGCGGGTAATGAAGGAAATGCCAGAAGGCATTACTTTGGGAAAATAGACCCCATAATCGGATATAACAAAGTGGAACTCAGTGTAAGTGAACAGGAGGGGAACTTCTCCATGGAGTTATGGGGTGATGCTCCCGGATTATTTGCAATTGATATTAAATCTCCATCCGGTGAATATATTCCAAAAATCCTTCCAAGAAAAAATGAAAACTATGAAGTTTCTTTTATCTTTGAAAAAACAAATATTCTAATTGATTATCAAGTGGTGGAAGCCCAAAGTGGAGATCAACTAATCCTCTTTCGGTTTACTGATCCCGCACCTGGTATCTGGTCTTTTAATGTATATGGGAAAGGTGATATTAGCCAATCCTTTCATGTATGGCTTCCAATGGAAGGCTTTATTTCGGATGATACTTATTTTATATCCTCTGATCCGTATACAACAACATTATCCCTTGGTAATGCAGATGGGCCTATCACTGCGACCGCTTATAATGCTGCCGATGACAGCCTTTATCTGAATGCAGGCAGGGGATATACCAGATCAATGAATATAAAGCCTACTATTGCAGCGCCTGGAGTGGATATTTTAAGTCCTTCTTTAGAACAAAGCTTTCGACTGGTAACCGGTACCAGTGCGGCCGCAGCCCATACTGCCGGAGTTGCTGCTTTACTTTTGGAGTGGGGTATTGTAAAAGGTAATATGCCAAAAATGAATACGATAAATGTTAAATTTCTAATGATACATGGGGCCCGAAGAGATTTAAAGACCACCTATCCAAACAGGGAATGGGGATATGGAATATTGGATGTTTTTAATATTTTTGATAGCCTGCGCCAAAGTACATAAGATTGTTTATTTTGCCGATCCAGATACTACGAGATCGTGAAGGGGTGGATATAAAAATGACACAGGAGGATAGATATAAAATAGTAAGCAATGACTTTGTCGATTTATTTATATCATATAATGGCAATGAGCGATTGCTAAATCAATTTCCGAATGCTACAACTCAAATCATGGACGCAAGGTATGCAATTGCTTATGCGCCTTCTAGCATTTTATCTAGTAATTTTATCAGCAAATATGATTATGCTGCACTGCCTCATTGTTATGGTCTGACAAGTAATATAAGTCTCGAGGCCTCAGAGGTCAGTAAATTACGTAGAATTCCTAATTTCAACCTACAGGGCGATGGCGTATTAATGGGGATAATAGATACAGGAATTGATTATACAAATTCTATATTTATTCATGAAGATGGAACAAGCAAGATAATATCTATTTGGGATCAGACGATAGACTCAGAAGACCAATATCCTCCAAATACCTTCTTCGGAACGGAATATAATTCTGAGATGATTAATAAAGCAATCAGCAATGAACACCCTCTGGAGATTGTCCCAAGCGTTGATGAGATAGGTCATGGTACTATGTTAGCAGGGATAATGGTTGGTTCAGAAGTTCCACTCAGTAACTTTAGCGGACTTGCACCAAGTGCTGATATTATTGTCGTGAAGTTAAAACAGGCGAAACAAAACTTAAGAGATTTTCTATTGATTCCCAAGGATGTTCCATGCTATCAGGAAAATGATATTATGTGGGCTGTTCACTACATTAATGACATTTCAACAAAACTAAACCGTCCATGTTCAATCTGTATCGGTTTAGGAACATCGCAGGGCTCCCATGATGAAAGTGGGCCATTGAATGAGCTACTCAATTACTTATCTGATTTTTATGGTTTAGCAATTACGGTATCTGCAGGAAACGAAGGAAATAGCAGAAGACATTTCTTTGGAGAAATTGATCCAGCGGTCGGAAAAACTACGGTAGAACTTTATATTGGGGAAAAGGAAACAGGTTTTTCAATGGAGCTATGGGGTTCTGCTCCAGACACCTATTCAATTGATATATTGTCACCGACAGGTGAGTTTTACCCAAGGATACCGGAAAGCTTAAAAAGCAATAGGGAAATAAGTTTTGTATTTGAAACAACAACAATATCCGTAAATTATAGACTGATTGAAACCTCTACCGGAGAACAGTTGATATTACTGCGTTTCAAAAATCCTGCAATGGGGGTTTGGAGATTACAAATTTACAGTAAAGGGAATCTTCCGGGTAATTTTCATATTTGGCTGCCGATGGGTGAATTTATAACCAGTGATACATATTTCATTGATCCTGATCGGTTTACTACCATTACCTCACCGGGAAATACAATGAAACCTCTTACGATTACAGCCTATAATCCCAGTAATAAGAGCTTGTATGATAAGGCAAGTAAGGGCTATACAAGAAATAATGATATTAAACCGGATTTGGCAGCCCCAGGTGTAAATATAACAGTTCCAACCTTGAAGAAGGATTTTACTAGTGCATCCGGAACTGGCTTAGCAGCTGCCCATACTGCCGGTATCAATGCAATTTTGTTGGAATGGGGGATTATTAATGGATATTATCCATATATGAATTCTACAATCGTAAAAAAATATCTGATCCGAGGCGCTGACAGGAGCAGATATTTGCAGTATCCAAACCAGGATTGGGGATATGGAACGATTAATCTATATAATACCTTTAACATATTAAGAACAGATTTTCCAAAAGTATAATGTGAAGGCTCGTTTGTTTACAAATAATTCATATTCTGTTCACATGTCGATGCTAGAATAGGACTTATGCATTAGCCATAGCTAATTATTGTACAACCCAGTTCCATAAGGAGAAAATGAATGTCTGAGAAAGATAAGGACAACAAAGAGAATAGTGAATTTGAATTTATTAAGGAACAAGTGATAGAGAAAAAACGCAAAAAGATTAAGAAACGACTGCTTCCGCTATTGATGACGCTTTTGTTGGCAATTCTGTTCGGTCTTATTGCGGCATTAACCTTTGTTATTACAGAACCCAGGCTTTATAAGTTGTTACATAAAGAGGAAGATACGAAAACACCGGTGACCTTTCCAACACAATATCCGAGTGGAACGGATACTAATGTAACAACGGGTACGGGGACTGAAGGAACGGACATTTCCCCGACGCCGTCACCATCAGAGGATACGCAGGTGGATCAGACAACCCCGAATCCGGTAATTCAGAAAATCGATGCAAATCTTGAGGATTATCTGAAGATGAACAATCTAATTGATGAAGTGGCGTACGAGGCCAATAAGTCGCAGGTATATATTACAAGTACATTTTCAGTGTTGGATTTATTCGGCAATGCTGTAGAAAAGACAGTGAATACGTCTGGCGTCATCGTAGCAAATAATAATTCAGATTTTCTAATCTTAGCCAGCCTTGATTGTGTAAAAGATGCGAAAAGCATTAAAATAAAATTCTCTGAAGAAACCTATGTAGATGCGGTGCTTCAGGATTATGAAAGTGAACTCAACCTGGCACTTCTTGCTGTTTCGGTAGACGACATTCCAAAGATTTATTTAAATGGTCTTCAGGTGGCAGAGCTTGGTGAGTCCTTAACGGTAACTGTTGGAACTCCGGTAATTGCTTTAGGCAACCCGAACGGACATATAGGGTCGATGGATATAGGAATTGTTACCAGCAAGGGAAGCTGGGCAAATGTTACTGACAACAGGATAGAGCTTTTCAATACGGATATGGCCAGCAATGCTTACAGTGACGGCATTATCGTTAATATGGATGGACAGGTCATTGGGCTGATCACACGTACCTTAAAAGACGATGTGAATAAAGAATTAAGTACAGTAATCGGAATTAGCGAGTTACTTCCAATCATTGAACAGATGAGTAATCAGCAGCCCCGTGCGTATTTTGGTATCAAAGCGGACGATATGACGGAAGCGGCAAAGAAGGAGCATGACATTACGAATGGTATTTACGTAAATGAGGTTTTATCGGATTCTCCTGCTTTTACAGCTGGCTTGAAAAATGGAGACATTATCCTTAGCATTGGTGAACAGACCATTTTAAATACGAATAATTTCTATAATACGATTTCAAGGTTCCCTTCCGGTCAGAAGGTAAGTGTCAAAATCAAGAGAACATCAGGATCCTCTGAAAAAGAAATGGAGCTGACCGTTACGCTGACGGATAAAGTTCAATAGAAAATAAACTTACATGCTGTAAACTATGAATTTATCTGATTTTCGGATTATACGAGATCAGGGTATTCCGGCTTACAGCATTTTTATGTGATAACCATCAGAAAATTATTTTAATACTTTATATATCTGCAGGGGTAGGTTATAATAAAAGGCAGATGAATGGCAAAGAAGCAATTCGAATAGAAAGGTTAAAGAAAATGAGATTTATTCAGGATTTAAGAGAGAACGATTTTATTAAAAATGAGATATATTTATGCAAATCCAAGCAGACATTGACCGGTAAAAGCGGCAAGAGCTATGTTTCTCTTGTTTTACAGGACAAGACCGGTACAATTGATGCAAAGATATGGGATTTCAGCAATGAGATAGAGCAATATGATGCGATGGATTTCGTACATATTGATGCAAGGGTAACCAGCTTCCAGGATGCTCTTCAGCTTAACATCAGTAAGATTTACAAGGGCCGTGAGGGGGAATACTATCCGGAGGATTATTTCCCGGTAACCAATAAAGATGTAGAAGTTATGTACCGTGAAATTAAGGATTGTATCGCTGCGGTGAAAGAGCCTAATCTAAAGGCGTTAGCGGAGGATTTCTTCCTGAATAATGCAGAGTTTATTAAGAACTTCAAGACACATTCAGCGGCAAAGAGTGTTCACCATGGATTTGTCGGCGGATTGCTAGAGCATACCTTAAGTGTTGTAAAGCTTTGCGAATATTTTACGACCAGTTATCCAATTCTGAATAGAGACCTGCTGATTACAGCGGCACTGTTTCATGACATCGGTAAGATACAGGAGTTATCCTCCTTTCCGGAAAATGATTACACCGATGACGGACAGCTGCTAGGACATATCTTTATCGGCGCTAATATCGTGAATAATCATATCAAGAAGATGGCGAAATTCCCGGCTAAGCTGGCAAATGAGCTGATTCATTGCATCTTAGCCCATCACGGGGAATTAGAATATGGTTCACCGAAGAAGCCGGCAACGGCGGAGGCTATGGCACTGCATTTTGCAGATAATACGGATGCCAAGCTTCAGACATTGACGGAGCTTCTTGCTTCCGGAGATCCGAAAACGGAGTGGATGGGTTACCAGAAGTTATTTGAATCAAACATTAAGAGAAGTTCAAAGAGTTAAGAAAATGGATTAATAGATAACCCTCTGAGTTTAGGGGCAGATTATATGGAGATTATCATTGATAGGGATATCGTTACTAAGGCATTTAAGCTATGGACGTATATCCTTATCCTTGTGTTTATACAAAATCAGGGTACAGGTGAAATGGATGCAGACTTTATTAAAGAAAAATGATCAGGTAGAAATAACAATTGAAGATATCGGATCGGAAGGCGAAGGAATCGGAAGATACGAGGGTTATACCTTGTTCGTTAAGGATACCGTGATGGGAGACAGAGCCTTGGTCCATGTGATGAAGACTGGAAAGACTTATGGTTATGCAAGATTGGTAAAGCTGATTGAACCCTCTCATTTCCGGGTTGAACCGAGATGCCCAATTGCTGCCAAATGCGGCGGCTGCCAGCTGCAGCATTTGGATTATCAGAAGCAGCTGGAGTATAAGGAAAACAAGGTAAGAAGCTGCCTGGCCAGAATCGGAGGCTTTACGGATATTCCGATGGAGCCCATCAGTGGTATGGAGGAGCCCTATTATTACCGCAACAAATCCCAGTTTCCTGTGGGAAGAAACAAGGATGGAAGTATTGCAATCGGATTTTATGCGGGAAGAACACATTCCATCATCGATACCAGGCACTGCTATATCGGTGCGAAGGTGAATGAAGAGATACTTGGGGTAATACGTTCTTTTATTGAGAAATATAAGATTGAGCCTTATGAGGAAGAGAGTCATAAGGGTCTTCTTCGCCATATCCTGACGAGGGTTGGTTACGGCACCGGAGAGATAATGGTTTGCCTTGTGATGAACGGAACACAGCTTCCCCATAAGGAGGAGCTGATTAGGGAATTGCTAAAGATAAAAGGTATGAAGAGCATTTGCCTGAATGTCAACAAAGAGAAGACGAATGTTATCCTTGGGGACCAGGTAATTCCGTTGTGGGGTGAGCCGTATATTACAGATTATATCGGAGCAGTAAAATATCAGATCTCTCCCTTATCCTTCTATCAGGTCAATCCGGTTCAGACGAAGAAGCTATATGATATAGCATTGGATTATGCTGACCTTAACGGTGATGAGGTGGTTTGGGATCTGTACTGCGGAATAGGAACCATTTCACTATTCCTTGCCCAGAAAGCGAAGCAGGTATACGGTGTTGAGATTATCCCTCAAGCCATTGAGGATGCGAAGACGAATGCGCGGATTAATCAGATCGATAATGCGCAGTTCTTCGTTGGGGCAGCAGAAGAGGTACTTCCGAAAAAATATAAGGAGGAGAACATTCACGCTGATGTTATCGTGGTAGACCCTCCCCGTAAGGGCTGCGAGCAGAGTCTTCTGGATACGATCCTTAAGATGGCGCCGAAGAGAGTGGTCTATGTCTCCTGTGACCCGGCAACCTTGGCGAGGGATCTGAAGTATCTTTGCGAGAGGGATTATAAGCTGGTGAAGGTGAGAACGGTGGATCAGTTTAGCCATAGTGTACATGTTGAATCCATAATCCTGTTGCAACGGAAAAATGTGTTGAAATACAATAAATAGTGTTATCGATTTAAGAAATACTGATATTACTAAAATCAATAAAAGATAAGCAAAATACAGTCAAACTGATATCAGTATTTATTGTATTTCATATCATTATTTATTGAGCGATTACAAAATGTTATGTTGAAAATTAAAAATAATGATATCGTACAATAAATAATGATTAAGTACTAAAATATATAGCTTTCCCCCTTGATTAATTGCAATTTGTGCAAGTGATTTGAGGGGGATTTTTATGCCTAGACGAAAAATAGCTTATAGGTGGAATTAAAATTGGGGATGGGTGGTACGGAACTTCGTTCCGTACTGGACTCATTCTCGTGAAATAATCAAGCTTAGTGCTAGTCCGGTCAGTAATCTGGTGAAGTTGGAGAATACCTTTCATGGATTATCGGAATATGAGGATTTCTGATTAAGGATTTAGATCAGTATAAGCGAGATATGGAACAATCTAGGCTGGAAAGTGAAAAGCCTTTTGCACATGAAGTAGAGCTAAAAGATAAGTTAGCAAGGTAATATGGACTGAATATTCAGCTGGATTTGGAAAATGAGAAAGCAGAGGATGTTGATTTGAGTGAGGCAAGAAACAGAACAAGGATACATCGATTAGTTAACCCATGTGGAGAACGAGGTAAAGAGTATTGGTTCTTACATGAACGGGAGTTCCCAGGAGTTACTTCCTTATCCAATTCATCCCAAACCACTGGTAAATTTAATTTTAATTAAGTTTTAAATTAAAATATTACAAAAAATGTCGAATATGTAACAAATTATAAAGAATGTTGCATAGGGTAAAGTTATTCTCGGGTAAGTGTAAAATAATGGTATATAGTAATTAAAAAAGGGTATACCTCTTTTATGATAAGTTTCACCGACAAAAGTTAAAAAATCATAAAAAGAAAGGGATACCCTATGTATAAAAGTAT
>DATMUM010000014.1:0-25704 GCA_035564175.1 Mobilitalea sp. | reverse complement strand
GCGTAAAGTAGGTGATATATATTATATGATTTATTCCCCGAAAAGAGGAAGCTGTCTTGCTTATGCAACCTCAAAGTCACCCAAAGGACCATTTACATACAGGGGAGTTATAGTTGATAATGGTGAAGATTATCCTGGGGGTAATAACCACGGCTCAATTTGTAACATGAATGGACAATGGTACATTTTTTATCACAGGATGACGAACAATACAGTTTTTTCCAGAAGGGCATGCGTAGAAAAAATTCAAATTTTTCCGGATGGTACAATCCCACAGGTAAAGATGACTTCTTTAGGTTTTGAGGAAGCCTTAAATCCTTACCGACAGACACCGGCGGATATTGCCTGTATTATAGAGGGGGGAGCATTTGTCGCTGAGCGCAATGAATTTGACAGAGTAGTAACCAATATTAAGAACGGATGTGTCATTGGATACAGATATTTTGATTTCGGTTGCGATAATTCGAGTGAAACAATGGAGTTTGCAGTAAAGATCAGGGGAGTCGGATGTCGCAGCAGGATAAGAATTATATTGGATGACCATGAGAACGGAATTGAAATTGGTATTTGTGAAATTGGTTTAGACGACCAGATTTGCAGAGCAGTAGTAAGGAATGTCACAGGGTATCATGCAGTAATCTTTATAGCAGAGGATGTTTCAAAAGGTTGGGGATCCCAACTATTTCAAGGAAGACAATTATTTGAAATAGAGTCTTTTGTATTTACAAAATAAATGAAATAAAAGCCGTACTTAACAACCCGGATTTTCGAACACGTGACGATTGTACGAGTTTGTCGAATTCTTGAAATCTGGAATCATTTGCCGAGCAATTAGGACTTACCACAGATTTGCGCGCCTGTTTTCCGGAAGATTACAAGCAGCTGTTATCCATTGCGTTTTATCTTAGTTTGTTGCATTGATTTTGATCTCGCATTTGGAGCATCAAATGAAAAAAATAAACTTTATGATCAGTACACACTGCATCAATTACTGGATAAATTTGATGTAATTGAATGCTTTGAAGCCCCGGGATATTCACTGCATGTAGGCAAAATTTTCAACAAGTAAAAGGAACTTTATGAAGATATTTAAGGAAAATAACTTTTGTATTGTGATTGATTTTTATAGCGACCTGGAAATACCGAATAATTACAATGTTTATGTAAAGAAAAGTTTATAATATAAAATAATATTTAAAACGGGGGACAAGGCTTGAGCGTAATCGAAGTTGAAAATTTATGTAAAGCATTCAATTATTATGAAAAAGAATTGGGACTTAAAAATTCCTTAAAAAATTTATTGGTAAGAAAAAGTTTAGTCAAGAACGCAGTAAGTAACATATCCTTTCAAATTGAAGAGGGAGAAATTGTAGGATTTCTCGGACCAAACGGAGCAGGAAAAACAACGACCCTCAAAATGCTCTCCGGAATATTATATCCGACAAGCGGAAGTGCGGGTGTCATGGGATATACTCCGTGGGACAGAAAAAAGGAGTTTAAAAAGAAATTCTCCATTGTCATGGGTCAGAAAAGCCAATTATGGTGGGATCTGCCTGCTAATGAGTCACTTTATCTTAATAAATGTATTTATGAATTGGATGATAGTACTTACAAGCGAGTACTTGGTGAGCTGACGGAGCTTTTAGATGTGAAAGACTTATTAAACATACAGGTCAGAAGGCTCTCCCTGGGAGAACGAATGAAGATGGAATTAATTGCTTCTTTCATTCATAGTCCTAAGGTCATTTTCCTGGACGAGCCTACCATTGGTTTAGACCTGATTTCACAAAAGAAGATAAGAGAATTTTTAAAGAATTATAATCAAAAAACGAAGGCTGTCATTATACTGACCAGCCACTATATGACGGATATCGAGGATTTGTGTAAAAGATCCATTGTCATTAATGAGGGCAAGGTGGTATACGATGGAGACCTTAATAAAATCAATAATTTGTTTGACTTGATCAAGATAGTAAAGCTGCAGTTTACAGGCTATGTTGATAAGGAAGCGTTAACCAGGTTTGGAGAGATTAAAGAGTATGATGGATTTCATGCTGTATTGGAAGTAGACAAACAGGTATTGACGGAACAATCAAAAAATATGCTGGAGAGCTTGCCCATCCTGGATTTTAATATTGAAGATATTCCGATCGAGCAGGGAATATCAATATTATATCAAAAGGGCGGTGAGAACAGTGAAATTCTTACAGAAATATAAAAGGACATTTATACTTGCATTTCAGAATGAGATGGAATACAGAGCCAATTTCCTTTTGGGTATTGTCAGTGGGGGCTTTGTTATGGTGGTTCAGTGCTTTCTATGGACTGCTGTATTTAATAGTTCGCCAAATTCAAGTGTTTTTGGATACACTTATTCTCAAATGATTACATATTCTATTTATTCGGGAATTGTAGCAAAGCTGGTATCAACCGGGTTTCAGGGTGAAATTGCAAACGATATTAAAAACGGAGGGCTAAGCAAATTTATTGCTCAACCGATCAATTATTTCTCCTATCGAATATGTAATTTCTTCGGTGGAAAAATACTTCAGACGATCATTGTACTGATTATTTTATTTGTTACTATGTTTATTTCAAATACTCTATGGAACATGAAGGTAGGAGTATTCAGTCTGGTATTATTTATGCTTAGCGTTATTTTAGGTATGGTGATAAACTTCTTGATTTTTTACTCGGTAAGCTCCTTAGCATTTATTATGACTGAGGTTTGGGGAGTATTTGTTGCCTTCGGACAAGGAATATTTTTGCTTAGCGGTGGAATCTTTCCGCTGGATATGTTCGGTGAGAAGGTTAAAAGCTGTTTAGATCTCTTACCCTTCGGATATATTGTGTATTTCCCGGTCAATATTATTAATGGTCATCTGAATACCTCACAAATTATGGACGGGATGCTCAGGCAGGGTATCTGGATCATTTTACTTGTAATTATATCAAAAATCAGTTGGAAAAATGGTATGCGAAAATATGTAGCAGTTGGAGGATGAGAAAATGAAGAATGCCTTACGTGAGCTAAAAAAACATATTTTTATGTATTTCATTTTTGCAAAATATAGTTTGTTGGGATATATGGAATATAAAGCAAATTTTTATGCAAGTCTTACAATGGAAATAGTGTTTTTGCTTACAAAAGTAATCTATGTGGTTTTTGCTTATCAGTTGGGGTCAAATATCAATGGAATCTCACCGGATGAGGTAATGATTTTTACCGGTGTATATACAATAATGGTGGCGATTTTTACGGGTCTTTTCATGGATAATTTTTATGAATTACCCGGGCATATTCAGAATGGTACCCTGGATTTGTATATTACAAAGCCTCTTTCCCTTCAATTTATGGTGTCCTTACGACATGTTAACTTTGCTCTCCCGATTCCGAATCTGATTACAGGAGTAGCAATGATTATTATCGGATGCAAAAGGCTTGCAATCACAGTAAATGCAGGGTACATAGCCGGATTTATAGGAATCATCATCAGCAGTACCATTGTTACCTATTGTATCTTTCTAATGCCTCAATTACTTTCGTTTTGGACTATAAAATCCGGATCTATCACAGATATAGTGGATAAATTTTGGGAATTCAATAACATGCCAATGTTTATCTATAGTAAATGGATGCAAAGAATAGGAACATTTGTCATACCTGTATTCTTCATTACGAATATGCCTTCCTCTTTCTTGACAGGAAGGATGAATACAGTGTTCCTTCTATGGGTATTTGTTGCCCCAATCATATTTTTGATCATACTAAGACTTTTCTGGAATGTAGCAATAAAAAAATACACAAGTGCCAGCAGCTAAGTTTTTATACCGCCTGTTTTGCCATTTGTTGCGTACTTTACATATTCGAGAGATAGAAGCTTCGAATAGCATCCTCTGAGGTATGCAGCAAGTGAAAAGCAGAGAAAGAATTTTCAAAAACAGTACACATATACTCCTCCTGTACCCAGGTACGGAAATTATCTTTATAATCATAGTGCAGGGTATTGATGAATGTAAGGTTTTTGGAAAGACCAATACCAAGATATTTCGTATAGGCTTCTTTTTGAGTCCAAACCTGATAAAAAGCTTGATTTGGGTCCGATGTGGAGGAAGATAATACATACTGTTTTTCATCCGGATGGAATACCTTATCCATAATTTGAAAAGGAGCAGCTGTTATTTTTTCAACATCGGCTCCGACTTCTCCGTTATGTGAGATGCCACAGAGTATGAAATTACGGGTATGTGAGAAGTTAAAATGATAGCTTGAATCATTCAGAAACAGAGGCTTATGATTGACTTGGTTGCCAAATAGCAGAGCCTCTGAAGGGATACCGGTCAGTTGGCTTAACCCCATTCGGGTTAATAATGCGGCATATAAGGAGAGCTTTTGATCAATGTGAAATCTAAGGCTTAAGACTTTTTCTTGACGCTGTCTGGAAACACATGCCAATAATTTGGTATCCGATTCATCCCAATTTGCATTTTTAATGGGAAGACAGTAAACATACATATAAAAATCCTTTCTAAATAAAAATATTTTAACATATTTATTGTTTCAATACAATAGATACCATAGTACCGTCTGGCAAAATATGTCATAATATGTAAAATAGGAGATTTATGACATTTTAGAAAAATGAGTGCCGGACATCTGCAATATTTATATTGATGAAAGTGTAGGTATTCGCGAATGGAATATGAACAAATCAAAACAATGATTAAAGAGATACTATGTAAAAAGGTATTAAGAATATCAATTCCGGAGATTAGTGATGACTGTTTGCTGGGTGAAGGAGGGTTGGGACTCGACTCACTGAATTTTTTGAAGCTATTAGCTGAAATAGAGAAAGAACTTAACATAAGCATTGAAGATGAATATTGGGATTACAATAAAATGAATACAGTGAACAAAATATCGATGAATATTTCTGCCTACATGCTTTAAAATTTTCAGCCTTAAATGTTTCGATTACTGTTAAGATGCGGAATTTAGGAAGGCGGATTGTTCAATTAATAAACGTTGGAGGTTCTGGCAGTGATTTATGACATTGTAAATGATATGGCACAGAAGTATTCTGAAAAAATATGTATTAAGTCGGAAATCAAGGATATTACGTACAGGGAGCTATCTGATTACATGAGCGAACTAGCCTCTCGAATGATAAAGGATGGAATGGCCAAGGGGCAAAAGGTCCTTATCCTGCTTCCTAATTCCATCGAGTATGTTGTATCCTTTTTTGCAATAAATTTAGCGGGGGGAGTAGCTGTTGTTATTGATACGAAGCTAAATGATGAATTATATAGAATTATTTTAGATAATAGCGTCAAATATATCATAACCAATCAAAATGGGAGACAAAAGCTGGATCGAATATTTGATATGCATAGAGACGAGCAGGGCTTTGAAGAGTTTAACAGGCTTCATACATATCTCGATGATGATTTATTAGAAAAGAATTTTATTCAACCAATTAGTAATAGTAGGATGAAATGCGACGAAGATGAATTAGACGCACCCTCCGTTATTTTATATACCTCAGGATCAACCGGACATCCAAAGGGTGTGTTGAATTCCCATAGAACACTGCAAAATGCGTTAAAAAATTATTGTGAAACGGTAGCCATACACAATGAGGATATTCTTATGGCAGTGACGCCCTTCTTTCATTCCTATGCCTTTGGCTCCTGTATGCTGGCAGGAATCTCAAGCGGAGCCACCCTATTGATACAGGATACCTTTAATCCGAGACGAATATTACGGCTTATTACCACTGAGAAGGCGACTGTTTTTCATGGAGTACCCTATATGTACAATCTGATCAGTGATCAGATCAGAGGTACGAAGCTTAAACCGGATTCACTGAGGCTTTGCATTTCTGCCGGAAGTCCCTTAAGTGAGGAGGTAGCAAGAGACTTTTATAACCTAACAGGTAAGGTAATCCATCAGGAATATGGCAGTTCTGAAACAGGAACGATGGCCATCAATTTATCCGACGATCCGGAGAAAAATATCAAATCGGTAGGAAAACCATTAAAGAATGTATCCGTGGGAACGGAAGAAACAGAAGACGGAAGTACATTGCAAATTAAGAGCTGGGGACGTTCCGTCGGTTATGTCGGCAATGAGCCCTTTTCGGAAGGCTGGTATGATACCGGGGATATTGTAACTATTGATACGGAAGGATATATCTATATTCTGGGACGAAAGAAAAGAATGATTAGTGTAGCCGGTCTTAAGGTGAATCCGTTGGAGGTTGAACAATATATATCAAAGCACCCGGATATTGATAGTGTTATGGTAAAGGGCTGCAAGGATGAGGATTTCGGAGAAATTGTGGAGGCATATGTAGTCAGAAAGCTTGTTAACCTGAGTGAACAGGATATTATTTTGTTTTGCCAGGGTAATCTGGCTGCCTACAAAATACCTCGAGTGATCCATTTTGTGGGATCACTGCCACAATCCTCTACAGGAAAAGTTGTAAGCAAAGCTGAATGAAACCTGATTTTATCAGATGGAGTAAACAATATAGGGATGGGTGAATGTGAAATTGATCAAAGCAGAAGATAACAAAGGTCATTTTTGTTTTTTATCAAACCTAAGGGAGTATTTGAATTATTATGGATACCCTTGTACAGAAAGCTGGCTTGGTGGAATGATAGGCTTTATGGGGTTTTACTATTCAACAAAAGCTCTCCCGTCAAAAGAGGTGATACACGGGAGAAATGGTACGTTTCATGAGCTTTTTTACTGCTTGCAGGAGCGGCTTGATATGCAACTGACAGGTAAAGAGTTTTTCAGTGATGAGGAATGTCTGAATCAGGTAGAAGAAATATTGAATACAAAGCATCCGGTGCTTGTCTGGGTAGATCAGTATTATTTGGATTATTCCAGTTACTATCATATGGCCCATTATTGGAGCCTGGTTCATGTTACGGGTATCAGTGAGGACGGTGTAAAGCTATATGACCATGAAATAAGGCATGTCTCAATAAAAGATTTTAAAAAATCGATTATTAGCAGCGAAAAAGCCAGAATTTATTATAAAAAGAATCAACTTATCGGTTACAGGTATTCAGAAGCAGAAGTGGTATCGGCAGGCTTTCAAAGAGTAATTGAATTGATGCAAAAGGGTTCTGAGGGTGAGGAGCATTACGGCATCAGGGGTATGGAATGCTTTATGGAGGAGCTTAAGCTTTCTTCGGATCAAGAGAAGCTATATAACATTTGTTACCAACTGAACAGAGCCAGTGGTGCAGCCGCGACGAGAAGAAGCATGTGTACCTATCTGAGTGAGCTAAAATCAAAGTGGGAGCTGCCCCGGTCTTGATACCTGCATCCAACGGTATGAGGAACTTGAGGAGTGCTGGACGATGGCAGGAAATCTGGTTTTTAAGCTCAGCTTTACATTGGATAAGGAGCTGGGACTTCGAATAAGTGAAAGAATAAGAAAAATAATCAGCCTGGAGGGTGAAGGTATCGCTTATTTGCAGGAATTAATTCACGAGATTCATGAGATTTCATTATTTATATGATGATAAGAAATATTGCAGTTTTAGTAAGGGGGGAAGACAGATGGGTGAAATAAAGGCCAGTATTGTAATACCGACCTATAATAAAAAAGAGCGATTGGAACTGGTATTGACTTCATTTAATTACCAAAGGACGGACAATTACTTATTTGAGGTTTTGATCCTGGACGACGGTTCCGCTGATGGCACAGGTGAGATGGTGGGAAATTTTAAAAGCAGCTTTCCCTTAAAATACATATATCATAAGAACTCGGGAAGGTCCTTTACAAGAAATACGGGAATTATGGAGGGGGCCGGAGAGCTTATCATATTTTGCGATGATGACCTGATTGTTCCGAAGGAGTACGTTTTATCTCATATCAGGGAACATGCTGCACTGGGAGAACAGGGGGTTGTACATGGACAGATATATAATCTCCCCTATCTTAAATTTTTCAAGAACCCTGCGACCGGTGAAACTTACCCTGAGCTACAAACAGACAGCTTCAGTCTGGATTTTATCAAAAAGCACCTGCTTTCGAAGGAAGATATGATCACTATGGATAAGGTCCATGCCCAAAAGAAAATAACTGCATTCGAGAAGATGATACATATGACCTTCATAAAAGAAATCAAAGAACTGCAGTGGCTGTCCTTTACCGGTGGAAATGTATCCTGCCCAAGAAGCCTTTTGATAGAAGCCGGACTATTTGATGAATCCTTTGGTAAGGAGTGGGGCTGTGAGGATTTAGAACTGGGATACAGGTTGTTTCTCCTTGATAAAAAATTTGTATATTCAAAGGAAGCCTGTAATTTTCATTTGGCTCATTTCAGATCAACCTTTAGGGAAGAGGTACTGGAATCCAACAGAAAGTTTTACTCCAAGCATAATGATCCCTGGGTTAAATATCTCTATATGCTTATGTTGGAGAAAATTAAGGATTTGGATGAATATATTGCCTATATATCAAGTGATAAAGACAAAAATGTTTCCTAAGTGATTCTTATAGTATCGGTATGTTGAAGTACGGATTACTTTGATAAAGCTGAAAATTGGGGAGAAGTGGAGCTAATGGACCGTTTATCGCTTATAAGTTTATTGGAACAAAAAAACAGCTTTAAAACCACCCTGACAGGTGTCGTCCCGGCAAAAAGAGTACTGGTTATGGCTCCACATCATGATGATGAGGCGGTTGGCTGCGGCGGGTCAATTCTCAGATATCTTGATTTGAATGCCAGTATTACGATTACCTATCTCACCGACGGTAGATATGGGATGGTGGGAAATGAAGCTGGCGTACGACAGAAAGAAGCTTTGGAGGCCTGGAAGGGTTATCCTGTGAAACAGCTGTTTTGGAATTTTGAGGATTCCCATATGGAAGAGGAACCGGTACGGACTAAGATGGTGAAGCTGATAGAAGATTTAAAGCCCGAGGTTATCTACGTTCCATGGCCGATTGACAGACATATCGATCATAAAATGACGGGATACTTCTTAGCTGGGGCTTTGGAGAGGCTAAATACTTTGGATATCATTATTGGTTCCTATGAGGTGATGTATCCGCTGTATGCTAACAAGGTAGTCGATATATCAAAGCAGATTGAGAAAAAGCTTGAAATAATCAGCGCTTATGAAAGCCAAATCAAGTATCTCAATTTGGAACAGGTAACAGAGACCAGCGGACTTCTAAGAGCCTGTGCAACGCAGCTTAAGTCTATGAAATCGGCGGAAGCCTTTTATGTTTGCGATAGTAAAAGTTATGTGGATTTTGTAAGGAAGGTATTTGATTTATAACCTGCAGATAAAAGCTGCAGGTTAATGTGAAAGGTATGGTAAGGATTATGGAAAAGCTTATTTGGTATGATGCACGTGGAATTGACCCTCAGGATGAGGTATTGCTGCCGCTGGTATTTCATTCCTGTATTGATGTCATTGTAGTGACAGCAGAAGAAAAAAGTAATTACAAAGCACCGGCTAAAACCAGATTTGTAGTACAGGTAGAAAAGGAAAGTGATTTAGAGCTGCTGAAGAAAAACGACATGGTAATGTCAGGGTCAGAGATCATCCTAACGGAGGCTGCAAATAGAGGACATCAAACCTGTGTCTTTCTAAATGTAGACAACAAGGAATCGCTGGATAATGCGTGGATGGTGGGGAAAAAATTCAATGCAGTCGTAATCGAATTTAAGGATGAAACTAACATTCCGTTAGAGCTTGTTATTGCACGGCTGAAAGGCACCAATGCTGTATTACTAAAGAAGGTACATACCGCAAAAGAAGCAGAAATTGCATTTGGAGTTATGGAAAAGGGAAGTGACGGAGTAATGTTTGCAACAAAAGATATGAACGAAATGGTTGAGATTAAGAATTCAGTGGAACGGCTTCAAGGACAGACAATCCAAATGAAAACAGGAAAAGTAACCGCGATTGAATCGGTAGGAATGGGGGAAAGGGCTTGTATTGACACAACTTCAATCCTTAAGTCCAATGAAGGAATGATCATCGGATCAACCAGCTGTGGAGGAATTCTGGTAAGTTCGGAAACACATTATCTTCCGTATATGAATTTAAGACCGTTCAGAGTAAATGCCGGAGCAGTACATTCTTATGTATGGTGTCCGAGTGATTCAACAGAGTATATAACGGATTTGAAATCCGGCAGCAGAGTTTTGGCTGTGGATCACCTCGGGAATGCAAGGGAAGTGACGGTTGGAAGGATCAAGATAGAACGGAGACCACTCTTGAAAATCACGGCTGATGTGGACGGAACGGAGATAAACACCATAGTTCAGGATGATTGGCATATCCGGGTGCTTGGAATAAACGGTGAACCTTATAATGCTTCTTGTCTGACAAAGGGAACAGAACTGGCGGCATATATTTGTGAAGCGGGCAGACATGTAGGAATAAAAATTGATGAAGAAATCATTGAAAATTAAATACCTCTTAGGGACACCAATGAGGATGACCTACAAAATTTATAATAAGATTTGGAGAGGATAGAATGATAGGAAAAAGAATAAGGCTTTCCAAGATAATCAATCCGATTTCCAACAGGACATGTATTGTTCCAATGGATCATGGTATAACAATGGGACCGATTAAAGGTCTTACGGATACTGTTGATACCTTAGCTTCTATTGTAAAAGGTGGCGTTGATGCCGTAATAGTCCATAAGGGCCTGTTTATGCAGCTGATTGATTATCCTGAATTAATGAGAGAATGCAATTTTATTATGCATTTATCTGCATCCACAAGTATGTCCGGTAACTCCAACCATAAAAGGTTAATAAGTTCAGTAGAGCGGGCTATAAAAATGGGTGCAATTGGAGTTTCCATACATATTAATCTCGGATGCGAGGATGAGGGCCAAATGATTTATGATATGGGAATCATATCGGATGCTTGTCTGGAGTGGGGGATGCCGTTGCTTGCCATGATGTATGTAAGAGGAGATAAGTTGGATCCCTTGAATGTGAAGAATATAGCTCATGCTGCAAAAATTGCGGAGGAGCTGGGAGCGGATATTGTTAAGGTGGATTGTCCGATCTGTCCCTTTGACATGAAGCAGATTGTAGAAGCAGTAAAGATACCTGTCATTATAGCAGGCGGAGTCAAGATGACAATGGAAGCACTGATAGTTCGAGTAGGAGATGCACTCGAAGCAGGTGCCGGTGGAGTATCCATCGGGAGAAACATATTCCAGGAGAACGATCCGGGAGCAGCGGTAGATATCATCAATAATATTGTTCATGGAAATCTGTCGTCTAAAGAGGCACTGGCTAAGTTAACCCCCGTATTATTAAAGAATAATGAAAAAGCGATCGTGTAAGGAGGAATAAAAAAAATGGATAGAAATCAAATATGTGAAGGAATCAAGGAAATTATTGATGCAACTTTAAAAGGAGAGGTTGATTTATCCAATGTTTCTGAGGATGTAAACCTGGTGGATGAAATAGGTATTAACTCTATCATTGGTATTGAGATATTAGTCAGGACGGAAAGCTTCTTTGATATCTGTATTGATGATGAAGATTTGGAGCTGGAATTGATATCGAATATTGCAACCTTAGCCGACTACGTTGAAAAAAAGCTGGAAGGTTAAAGGTCAGACCTGCAGATAACGGGTCATGAGAAAGGGCAAGGTCATTCTATGGAAAATCTGGATTCTAACATCATCTGGCAGATTGCGGTCGTTGTCAGAAACATCCAAAAAGCCGCAAAAAACTATGCAAAGCTTTTTGGAATGGAAATACCTGAAATACTTGTATCCGGACTTGATGAGAAGGAAAGTGTGATTTATAAAGGCAGCCCCAGTAATGCTATTCATAAGCTTACATTTTTTAAAATGGGATTGATTCAATTAGAGCTTATTGAGCCAAATAACGAACCAAGCACCTGGCGGAATTTTCTGGAGCAAAAGGGGGAAGGAGTACACCATATCGCTGTGTTTGTTAAGAGCGAAGAGGAGGCTCTGGAATACCTTGGTGAAAAGGGAATAAAACCTCTTCAGAGAGGGATATTTGAACTTGGTACCTATAATTACATGGATACCGAAAAGCAGCTAGGGGTCATTTTGTCCCTCTCAGAGAAATATAAAAATATGAGATGAGCAGGTAAGGAAAGGGGATGTGTAATTTGGATAAAATGGAAACCGGCATCATTTCTCATATCGCCATAGCCGTTAAGGATATTGAAAGGACGGCGAAACAATATTCGGAGTTATTTGGTATCAAAATGCCGGATATTTTTGAGGAAGGTGAAGAAACGGGTTGCAGTTTGGAATATATGGGTAAGCAGATAAATTGTAGCTATAAGATTGCTTTCATGAGAATGGGGATTATGGTGCTGGAACTCATACAACCCTGTAGTGAGGAAAATGTCTGGAAGGATTATCTTGATCAGCACGGAGAGGGAGTTCATCATCTGGGCTTTCGTATCCGGGATGAGAGTAATGTAGAATTTATGAAGGAGCAGGGGATCAGCCTCGTTCAAAAAACAGAAAATAAATATGGTAAAAACTACTATTTTGATTCAAAGGATGAACTTGGTGTAATGATTGAACTCTGTCAAAAGCCCGGCAAATAATTGGATAATCTATCTGTGAATAAGAGGAGGCTGCAATGTTTGATTTTAAAAATTTAGAGGTTGAGGGAAAGTATAAACAGTTTTTTCTCGACTTCATAGTCAAAGAGGAAATCTGTAATCTGAACTGTGACTACTGTATGAATGAGAACAATAATTTAAAGGATACCCATGTATTTGAACGCAAGGACGGAAGACTTAATTTTAGACTGGATAAAGTAAACGAACTTGTATATGATGAGAGATTTCAATTAAAGCGCGACATCGATGCGGTATTAGATAAATACGATCAAATCTTTGAGGCTCCTGTAATTAAGATAAGCGGGGGCGAAATTCTGATGGTCAAAAATATAGATAAACTGATTAGAAAATTGGCAAACTCCTATGAAGTGGTACAGCTATTGACAAACGGGATATTAATTAATGCCAATTTTATCGAGAAAGTTAGAAATATCAGTAATCTTCATGTTCAGCTGTCTCTGGACGGGCACCTTTTAGAGATGAACTATAACCGGGTAAAGAGTAATGAAATGCAAAACCGCCTGCTTAAGGCTCTGGATTTGTTGGTTACCAACAACATAATAACCGAAATTTATTGTGTCATCACAAAACAGAATATTGATTATCTGCCTCAATTTGCAGAGTATTTGTTAAAGCTCTATGGAAATAAAGTAAAGCTGTTACCATTTCCGGTAAGACAAAAACCGGGTAAGAAGTTTTTTCCGGAGAGAGATCATTTACAGGGCCTGGAAACGCTGCTTCAAGATTTTGACAAGTATCAGGATATTATGCCCCCTAAATTATATCTGGAAGAATTGTATACATTTATGAAGAAGCATAAGAGGTCGGGCAGATGCTACACTCCGCTGATTGCAAATCAATTATTTGATGACGGTGTGGTTACGCCATGCCCCAATTGCTGGACGATACAATTAGGCAATCTTATGGAGTCTATACAGGAAGTAACGAATAATCTCGGAACAAACAGGATTTATAATCTGATGATCAATTTTCCTCCGGTTGCGTCCTTTTGTCGGGGCTGCTTTACCGAGACGGATGTATTGAATTTATATTTTGACGACAGACTATCCCTTGAGGAGCTGGGGTTGTCGAGACCGCTGTTCAGAGGCCCAAGGGTTAAGAGCAGTTTAGCCCGGTTGAAGCAGATATTTCAAACAGTGGATCTGAAACAATGGGATTTTTAGAAGCATTAATCGGTTCATAACCGATAGAGCATAAAATGAAAGGGGAGTATGGTATGGAGGTCTTTTTAAGTATTGATACTAACCTGGAATATGGGATGTCCCAAAAAATTCATGACAGCATCAGAACTGCAATTTCTGAGCTGATTAAGAACGGAACCTCAATGAAAAAAGGCAGCAAGCTTGCTATAAAAATCAATAATCTCGGACCCTATAGCAGTGATACCGGCGCCTGTACGCATCCGGCGGTGTTAAAAGCTGTCATTGAAGAATTTAAGCAGCCGGGGGTTAGTATAACTGTTTATGAGGATTGCCTTAGGGATAATTATGTAGAGGCGTCGGGTATTCTGGAGGTAATTAAAGAAACCGGGGTTGAATTTGTTAATTTAAGGGACAGACCTTATGTTAAGGTTATAGTGAATGAAAGAGAGTATGAGTATAGCAAAGATATCCTCGAGGCGGATTACCTTGTTACAGTTCCGAAAATGAAAACCCATGTTCTGACCAGCTATACGGGAGCAATCAAGCTTATGTATGGAAGCATCATAAAAGCACAGCGAAAGATGTTTCACCAATATGATGATATGAGGGATTTTTCAGACATACTTGTGGATATTTACTCAATCAAATTGCCTATGTTGGTCGTACTCGACGGTATTATCAGTATGGACGGAGCAGGTCCCAGTCATGGAATGCCGAACAATTCCGGGCTTTTGATAATATCGAATGACGGTGTTATGGCAGACTATTATGCCTGTAAGCTTATGAAATACAAGCCGTTTGATATTGACAGCATACGCATTGCATTTGAAAGAAAACTGGAGCAATGTGAAGCTGATATGGTAAAAAGGCTTGGAGATGATAGCGAGAGCTTTCATCAAAGCTTTAAGACGATACCCTCTCTGAGCGGGAAAACCGGAAAGCGGTTTCGAAGCATACTCATCGGTGAGCTTAAGTTTATAGAAGAACGATGTACGAAATGCAGAGTTTGTATCGGAAGCTGTCCGGTAAACGCGATAAGTATGAAGAATTACCCGGTTACAGATTCTGCCAAATGCATCAATTGCTACTGCTGTATGGAGCTTTGCTCTGAAGGCGCATACATACTGAAAAACAAGTTTCAGCAGAAGGGTGCTAAGACGAAAGACGCAGAGGAGTGAAAATAAATTGTGGCTAATCATGTAGATGTTTTATATATACATCCGACAAAGTCTCTCGGTTCCAAACAATATAGTATCCTGCCGCTGGGAGTAATAGCATTATTGAATTTACTTATTGAACAAGGCTATACGGTATACGGTATCAATATTGGGATAGAGAATTCAGTAGACAAGGAGTATTCCCTGGAAGAGGACCTAAAGCAGATGGAATATAAGCTGCTGTTAATTGATCTTCATTGGTATGTCACTTCCTATGGCGCTTTCCAGATTGCAAAGTTATCGAAGCAGCTATATCCTGACAGACCAGTAGTTATCGGGGGAATCACAGCTACCATTTTTGCAGCTGATATCATTCGGAAATTTAACTGTATCGATTATATTATGAAGGGTGATGGGGAGATATCCATTGTTAAATTAATGAATTTCCTGTTGAAGCGTACATGTGATATTGATGACATTCCAAATCTTTGTTACAGAAAAGAAGGGAGAGTAATCGACAAGAAGCTGACCCGGGCTTGTAATGATATGGAACAACTTGATTTCATACCGGGAAATTACTTTAAGAATTTTAGATATTTTTATATGAATACGATTGAGGGAGTTCAAAGAGGATTTAAATTTTACTGGATTAATAACGGTAGAGGATGTCTATATAATTGCAGCTATTGCGGAGGAGCCGGAAAGAATTCTCCTGAATTGTTTGGCAGAAGCAAAATGATTCACAGGTCTGTACAATCCCTGATTGTTGATGTCGAAAGACTGCATCAGCAAAAGGTTAAAATAATAGGTTTTACTCATGATTTTGAGATGTTTCCGGATACATATTATAAGAGCTTATTCTCGTTCATCAGAGAAAAGGAGATACGGGTAGGCCTGCAAATGCATTGTAACCGTTTGCCCTCCAAAGAATTTATTGAGGCTGTTATAAACACGTTTGTTATGGGTACTACGGTGTTCGATATTCTGCCGCTCACAGGTGATGAGAGGGTCCGTCTTGAGAACGGCAAAATGTTTTCCAACGAGGAGCTTCTGGAAATACTGGCTTTTATGGCTGGGAATAACTTTCGGGTAAATATCGTATATGGAATGAATGTACCGAATGAAGCAGAAGACAGCTTCATGAAAACCTTGAATCAAATTGATTACATCCTCCATCATTATCCGGAAAACCTATTAACGATTTCCGTTGACTGGTTCATACCCGATCCGATTTCACCGGTTAAAAAAGACGAGAAATACCGGGTTACCAATACAAGAAACAGCTTTGAGGATTTTTACAATTATTGCACCAATCCCAATCAGAATGAGACCGGATATACGGATGAACATACGAAAGAACTGCCAGAGCGCGTGAAAGTGTTGAATGCGTACAAAGACAGGGTGGAACAACAGGGTAAGAAAAACATCTTTTTTGTAGGAGAAGGTGTATTCTAATCCAATAAATGAAGGGTACCAGACATCAGCTGAAGGTATCCCGCAGTTTCTTAATTAGCCCAAAGGGAGGTTTGTATATGTTATCCATTGATTTGAAATTGGAACAAACAAGAGAAATGCTATGTAGTGAGGCAAGATTAGCTACAATTTCGGTCTGGTTAAAACGAAGATATGAGATGATATTTTCTCAGTTTTGGAAGTTTAAGCTTTTACCCTCTCATCCGGACCACCCAGGTATTATATCTGATCGGATATTCATTGAGAATGACAATACATTGGAACTATTGGAACACTATCATGGTATACGTGTAGCCTATAAGGATATGAAAGATACGGAAGAAATAATAAATATTGCAGCTCAGGAGCTAAAGAAAGGACTTCCGATAGCAGTAGAGATCAACGATCTATATTTTCCGTGGGTACCGGAGAAAAAAAAGGATGACAGCCTTTTTCCGTGCTTTGTCACAGGGATTAGTGAGGATGAGATCTTTTGTCTTGATATTCACGGAATTAAAAAGTCAGCCCCAATACCAAAGAGCGATTTTTTAAAGGGCTATGAGGGCTGTATAACCTTTTCGGCTGTTTCGAATGAAAAAGATAAAATAGATTGGCATACCGTCATTGCACATAACACAACCTATTTGATTGAAAATAACTCCTTTGAGGCAATGAGGGAACTAGCCAAACTGATAACCGATTCTATTAATGATAAGACAGAGGTATCGGAGCTTGATGCTTTATGTTATAAAATTAAATATATTTATCACTCACGCTATCTTTTTTCACAGTTTTTAGAATACTTAATTAATCAACATCAAAGTGATGCACTGGTCGAATACAAAGACCGTTTTGTTTTCCTGTCCCATCAGTGGTTATCCTTATGGGGCTTGATTAGCAGTACGCTGGTTCAGCATAAATTAAATATCAGTGCTGATTTTCCATACGCCAGATTACGGTCCGTTGCGGGAAAGCTGTGTAATATCGCAGACCTCGAAGAAAATTTATGCCGGGATATGATAAATACGTTAGAGGGTCTGGCGGTGTCATCCCCCACAGTATATAAAGCCTCCAACAAGGACCTTCATACGGATCGGCTCCAATATTACCACTTTGTTGATTTGACCGATTATCTGAATAACAATGGATTTCACAGTAATACCGGGACATGCACCGCAGCCAGTCTGACCCTGACCGGACAGGTATTTTTAACAAAGGGATTACCCATGGAACCTGTATGGAATACCCACGGTATGAAATTTCATTTTCCTTATCCTGTTGATGGGAAGGATAATAATATTTCATGCTTGGGACAAAAAATCATGTTACAAAAGGAATGTTATTCGTACCTTATGTTTTTGGGATGTGCAGAATGGGGGCACTACTCAGAATTAATGGAAATTCACTATTTGGATGGAACGGTTTCCAGATCTCCGCTTGAATTTACTGATTGGTCTTATCCTGATTCTCATTTTGGAGAATATGTTGTTTGGGAAGGGGCCTGCGGTGAAAAGGATAATGACGGCAAATTGCAATTCAGCAAATTTTTAAAGGTACATTTATACGCATCAGCGTTGCAGCTGGACTCCGGCCGTGAGTTGGATTATATTGGATTGCCCGATTGCAGCAATATTCATATATTTGCAATCACTCTTGGAAAACAGTGAATCGAAATGGGGAGCTTATAACCGGATATATTTATTCAAAAAAATGCAAACAGATAGCCGTCTTTATCCATTTCATACCGTTTCATCAAATGCTATATTTAGAATACAGATATTATATCTGAAATTTTGAGGAGGTAGAGATATGAGAAAAGTAATTGGTTTATTACTGGTAACCCTAATGGTATTATCGGCTTTGGCAGGGTGCAGTAAGGACTCAAAGGACGATTCAAAGGCGACTCAGACGGATACTCAGAATACAACGACAGATAATAATAAAAAAGAAAACGTAACACTAACCTTTGGAACGCACCAATCGGGGTTGCCTACATCAGGTATTATTCAGGAACTGGCTAAAGCTTATGAGGCAGAGTCAGGGGTTAAAATTGATTTTCAGATTGTTCCAGACGCACAATGGAGAGATTTGTTAAAAGTGAAGCTGGATTCCGGCGAGGCATATGATATGATGAATGTAGATGCTGATCCGCTTAGCTTAGTGGGCAGAATTAATCCCGAGAAGAATTGCGTGGATTTAACGGATCAGGAATGGGTGTCAAGAATGGATCCTATCGTTTTGGATGGTATTTCTGTAAATGATAAGGTTTACGGCATTCAATTTAACGGTGTACGCCGTTCTGTATTCTTCTACAATAAGGATATATTCAGTAAGCTGAAACTGGAAATACCTACTACCTATGATGAGTTCAAACAGGTATGCCAGACGATCAAGGATTCCGGTGTCACACCGATCTATGAAGCAACTCAGAACGGATGGCATCAGGTATTGCCGGTATGTGAAACCGGTTCCTACTATATAACAAAATATGACGATCTTTATGACAAACTTAATAAAAATGAAATGAATATTAAGGATGTGAAAGAAATTGGCACTATTTTGAATGAGATGAAGGAATTTGCTGATTTAGGATACTTTGGAGACAACTTTATGAACCAGTCTGTTGAAGGAGCGAAAGAGGCCTTTGCAAAGGGTGAAGCTGCGATGTTCAATAATGATACTGGTTGGGCGGTTGAAACTGAGACCGAATACCCTGAGATGAAAGGAAAAATCGGTATCTTCGTAGCTCCTTGGGCTGACAATCAGACCGTAAGCTGCAATCCTACCTGTAATGCTTACTTCATCAATAAGAACAGCAAATACATAGAAGAAGCGAAAGGTTTCTTTGCATTTTTAGCAAGACCTGAAAATCTGGAGAAATTATTAAACGGAGCAACAAATCTTGTATCACTATGCTGGAAAGATACTTCTACAAAGGAAAATCCGGAATATGTAGATTACTTCAAGAGTCTTCCTGCTGGTATGGTAATGCAGGTTGGTGTATCATATATTGACCCTCAGTGGATGGATATTGGCAAGGATATTGATGCTATGTACAGCGGCACCATGACACCGGAGGAGGTTCTTGATAACATATCATTACGAAGGGATGAACTGGCTGAGCTGGCTTCGGATCCCGCTTGGAAATAATCTGACTGTATAACGGGGGCTGTTGTAAAAAAATTAGTATTCTTTTGCAACAGCTCCCGATATTAAAATTAAGAAAGATGTGAAAATGATGAATAAGAAAAAGACCTATCCAACCTACTATTCGTATGCGGCTTTGGCCTTATTTATAATATTTTTCTTTTTGCCCGGAATTATGGGTATCTTTTATTCCTTTACCAACTGGAATAGCTTAAGCAGCGATGTGAATTTTGTGGGCTTTAAGAATTATGAAAAGATTTTTTCGGGAAGATACGACTTTATCAGATACATATGGAATACGCTGAAATTTACCGGATTGACAATGCTTACAAAAACAGTTTTTGGAATAATTTTTGCTATTCTGTTAACTCATAAGCTGGTGATGTGCAGAAATTTGCAGCGAATGGCAATTTTTATCCCGCAGGTAATGTCATTTCTGATTGTAGGTCTCGTATTTAAAAGTTTGTTAAATCCTGTTACCGGTTTTTTGAATAACTTTTTGAAAACGATAGGTTTGGATTTTTTGGCTAAAAATTGGCTGTCTGATGCGCATTTAGCTTTAAATACGGTAATAACGGTTGATACCTGGAAGGGTGTAGGATATTTGATGATTATTATAATAGCTGGTATTAATGCTATATCATCAACCTATTATGAAGCCGCACAGATAGACGGTGCCAATTTCCTGCAAAAGACCTGGTACATCACGTTACCTTTATTGAAACCGGTTATACTCAATGTAACAATTCTGAATTTAACCTACGGCTTAAGAGTGTTCGATATCATCTACGCATTAACGAACGGTGGTCCAGGACACGTCACCGAGGTAATTAATACCTCAGTATACAGCGAGTTCTCGAAAGGCAATTATGCAATGGGAACAACGCTATCGGGAATTTTATTTATCTTCGTTATGATGATATCCTATGTTATCCTACGAGCTTTGGAACCGAAGGAGGAATTGTAATGCTCTTTAAAAAGATTATTAATAGTATTATAATTAATGGAATAACACTTTTTGTCAGCCTGGTCTTTATCTTACCATTACTCGTGGTATTATTAAATTCCTTTAAAAATAAAGCAGAATCAAACACAATGACCTTAAGATTACCAGCAAAATGGATTATAGAAAACTATCAAATTGTAATTGAACGTGGTAAATTGTTTCTTTCCTTCTTTAACAGTATGTTGTATGCGTCGGTTGGTTCTATTATAATAGTCTTAATTATATCGGCAGCAGCATTTGTATTGGCTCGCAATCGTTCAAAATTGAATAATTTTATCTATTATTTTATGATTTTAGGTATTGCATTACCGATTAATAATGTAACTTTAATGAAAATTATGAAAATTACAGATCTGATTAATACGCAGAGGGGCATCATATTAATCTATATATCCATCAATCTGCCGATCAGTTTATTTATTGTTTATGGATTTATTCGCAATCTTCCCGTTGAAATTGATGAGGCTGCAATTATAGACGGTTGTTCGCCAAGACAGCTTTTATTAAAGATAGGTTATCCTTTATTGTCTCCGGTCATGGTAACGGTTTTTGTGTTAAACTTTATGGCCATATGGAATGATTTTACTATGCCGTTATATTTTCTCAATAATTCAAGCAAATGGCCAATGACATTGGCTGTATATAACTTTTTCGGCATTTTTGAAAATCAATGGAATTTGGTATGCGCGGACATTATGTTAACGATGCTGCCGGTATTAATTATTTTTATTCTTGCTCAAAAATATATTGTTGGCGGAGTATCAGCCGGGGCCGTGAAGGGGTAGAAGAAAGGCTGGCCGAAGAAATTTTGGAATCGTAATCCGGAGATTTGAGGCGGGAGGACATGGGGATAGAGATGAACAAGAAGGATAATTCGTTAAGAAAAGTTCTGTTTCAAAGCTATGCAAAAACTATCATTATACTTGTTCTTCTGTCATTTATATTCACATCAGTCTATATAGCGAAAGAGCGTATTAACAGAGTAACGGAATTGCAGACGAACCTGTGTGATTCCATGCAGAATTCCCTGGAGAAATCCATTGAAACGATGTCAATTGTGTCAATGAATGAACTCTATTCACCGGTTCTTCGTAAAGAATTAAAGAAGGTAAATCCTATCAATGCAAATGTCAGTAAGCTGGAGCCGATTTATGATGTAATATCTTCAATTATCGGGCCCTATGGAACCGTAACCCAGGTTAACCTTCATTCCAGTGAAAACTACAAAATAGGATGGGGAGTTTACGAATTGTTCGCTCTGGAGAATTACAGAAAAATTGATCATTATCAGGAAATCAGACAAAAAAGCGGGTTTAAGTATTTGGATGAGCCAAAGCATCGGGCAGACTTAGTTTATTATAATCGACATTTAAACTCTAAGAAATTTATTTCTCTTTATCGGATGTACTACGGGCCATACTACGAGGAAGACGGAATTGTTGAAGTGATTCAGGACTGTGATACATTTTTTTCGTATTTAAATACGATCCAGAAGGAAAATGATAATTTGGAGCTATATGTATACAATGAAAACAACAAGCTGGTTTATCCTTATATTGATGATAGCTCAATTGATCCGGAATTATCGAAATTGTTAATAAGTCAAATAAATCCGAGTTCCGATAAGGTCATTACAAAGATGGTGAATAAGGAATACCTGATTTCCTATGCAGTTTTAGATGATGTGAAGTGGAAAATCGTGGTGAAGAAGGATTTATCAGATGTACTCTGGCCGATTATATGGTTTCTGGCGATCTATTCCATCGTAGGAATTTTACTTTTGGGGATTTCGGTATTTGTATGCTACAGTATAGCCGGAAAAGTATCTGATCCGCTTTTCCGATTGATGGAACATATGAAGACAATTAATTTAACCGATATACATAAAAGTAATATAAAATTTGTTGATATGGATTATAGGATTGATGAAATATCGATGTTATCCAATGTGTTTCAGGATATGTATTCAAGGCTGGAAGTATCGACAAGGGATCTTATGGCAGCGAAAATAGAGGAACTGCGGGCAAAAATGATTGCGACACAATCCATGATCAATCCTCATTTTATCTTCAATAATTTTGCCAATATCAGTATTATGGCAGAAGAAAATATGAATGAGGAGATTGTTGTATTATGTAAAAATTTATGTGATTACCTGAGATACATATCGGCGGACAGTCTGACAACAGTGGATGTATTAACGGAAATTTATTATGCGGAGAAATATCTGGAATGCATGAAGGTAAGGTATGGAAAACGGCTGAAGTATTCTATTGACATACCGCGTGAGATGGAAAATATAATGATTTCGAAGCTGACGATTCAGCCAATCATAGAAAATGCCTTAAAATATGCATTTCAAAAGGAACCGCCCTGGAAACTAAAAATAGTCGGCAGGGTTAGTGACAAGGGATGGGTAATAACGGTTTCCGACAATGGAGTTGGAATCAAGGACGAGTATAAAGAAGAAATCATTGAAAATCAGATAAGGATCAAGAGAACGAAGGATATCTCTAATATGCACATCGGAGGAATGGGATTGGCAAATGTTTACCTTAGATTGATCCTATTACATGGTGAAGAGGCCCAGCTCATTTTTAATAATATAGCTGGTGGCGGAACGGAAGTTATTATCAGAGCCTATACTGAGAAATAATAATTTCTTCTAAATATATCAGGGATGGTGGGTATGGATAAAATCTATCAATATATGGTTGTGGAGGATGAAGACCTAATCCGTAACAATTTAGTTAAAAAAATCGAAAGTATGAATATGCCTTTTGAATTGATCGGAGATGCGGACAATGGCAGAGATGCTTTGCATCTCATCAACCAACATAGTCCCGATATCATTTTCACAGATATAAAAATGCCGATCATGGATGGCCTCGAGCTGGCCGAGGAACTTCATTATTCAAATCCTCAGGTTAAGATAATTATTATAACGGGTTACAATGATTTTTCGTTCGCTCAGAAGGCGATTCGATTTGGTGTAAATGATTACATTTTGAAGCCGGTTGACATAAAGGAGCTAAGAGTAGTTTTAAACCGTATTCTTGAGAACTTTAAAATAAATCAGGAGCACCCATATAAATCCATAAACCAGATGCATAAAGACAGGATCTATACGAAAGAAGAAACCATCGGTATGGTGGAGAATTATATTAAAAAAAATTATCGTAATGAAATTACCCTCGGTAATATTGCGGATGAGGTTGGTTTGACCCCGGATTATCTCAGTAAGCTGTTTAAAAAATATAAGCTGGAATCACCGGTAAAGTTGTTATCCAGACTAAGAGTTGAAGAAGCGAAACATCTGTTGATTGATATGCCTGATTATGAAGTCAAAACCATTGGAGAGATGGTTGGATATTATGATCAATACTATTTCAGCAGGGTGTTTAAAATCAATGTAGGATTATATCCGACGGAATACAGAAAAAAATATTTGTCGTCCGATGTATTACTCTGATAAGTCATTTTACAGCAAAAGCCATTATCCAATAACGGATAAGAGGGTTGCAGGTTGAATGCATGGACTGATTATAATGACCAGAACAGTCGAAACTATATAATATCCTTTTCCAGCAGCGTCTTTTCAGCTTCATCGTCCGTAAGCACTTTTCCGATGATTTCATTGCCAAGCAGTGCTTCCTCGACCATATTGACGCAAGCGGCATTTCCGGCTGTTTTGCCCAAGGCAACTCCTCTACCGTGGATAGCATAATAAAAGATGATACATACAAGCAGCACGGCAGACATCATCAAATACATTCCGCGATACTGTATGATTGGAATAAAATACCCCATTATAAACGGTCCAAGACCGACACCCAGATCCTGAAAGATAAAGTTCGTGGAAATTGCCAAGCCCATTCGATCCTTAGGCGAAACCTTAATTGCGACAGCCTGAACGCTAGATGATGTGGTGCCATAGCCAAGCCCTAATAATGCTCCCGATACCAAAAGCGGAAAAGCAGTGTGCGTAAATTCCAGAACAAAAAGAGAACAGGCTATTATAACAATTGCAGGATACATCACGATATTTTCACCCTTTTGATCAAATAATTTGCCTGTAAAGGGCCTTGACGCCAGAACGAAGATAGCATAGACAATAAAGTAAAAGCTGCCTGCGCCAGTCAAATTAAGCTCTTTTGAAAAGGGCGTCACAAAAGACAAAATACTCGAATATCCGAGCGCGATGATAAAAGCGGTCAGAGAGATCGGAATTGCTTTTATCTCAAAGAAGTTATGTAGGGAAAATCGCTGTCTATCTGCAAGTTCTGCTTTTTTGGATTCTACTTTTGGAACTTTTACAAAAAACACGGCAATAAAGCTGAATACAAGGAAAATAATACAAACAATAAAATTATATCTAAAGGACGCATGGCTGATGACGAGCATGCCGAGAAACGGACCGATCGATGCCGCTATTGTCAGGCTGAGCGCATAATAGCCCGTACCTTCGCCGCGACGTTCATCCGGGATGATTTTTGACACGATTGTTCCGGTCGCGGTTGAGGCGATCCCCATCGCAACTCCGTTTAATAAACGGAC
Organism: Mobilitalea sp.; assembly: GCA_035564175.1. GTDB lineage: Bacteria > Bacillota > Clostridia > Lachnospirales > Lachnospiraceae > Mobilitalea. The sequence goes on along the minus strand of DATMUM010000014.1, from coordinate 600 downwards.
GACTAAAAGAAAACCGATGCTGTTTACGAGCATATATAAACCTGTCGTCAGCAAAAACGAAATAAATCCTGTATAAAGCGTTTTTTTCCAGCCGATTTGATCAATATACCGTCCGGTGAAAAGCCTGGCGAGTAATACGCCTATGACAAATATTCCAGACGCCAAACCTGCCAGGCTTGAAGATGTGTGAAATTCCTCCGATGCAAAGATGGTAATAGTCGCCATAAGCAAGTAAAATGTAAAGTAAAGAAAAAAGTTTGCTGCTGTGATAATCAAAAAGTTTTTTGTCCATAGTTGTGGTTTGTTCATTTTATCGGTCCTCTTTCTCCTGGATATTGTTTTTTATTTTCGGAAGCACTTCAAATACCGTCCGTTGCTCTTCTTCCGGTATCCCGGTCATTGCCAAGTATTCAAGCTCAGTGATCCGCTCCCTGCATATGGCATATAGATTTTCAGCCTTTTCTGTAAGCTGAATGACCTTTTCCCGCCGGTCCCTGCCGCCTGTCACTGCTTTGACGAGCAATTTTTCCTCCAGTAAATGGACTCTGCGCGTAATGCTCGGCTTTTCGATGTTATAGTGGCTTGCGATGTCAACGAGAG
>DATMUM010000013.1:0-8504 GCA_035564175.1 Mobilitalea sp. | reverse complement strand
ATTATGATGCGCAGAAATGAAGAACAGAATGTATTCGATAGAGTATCCAGAACCTTTGGATAAGATAAAACCGATGGCTTTGACTGGAATCAGTCTACACCATCGGCTTTTTTAGTTCAAGGTCACCTCTGAACAGTAACTGAAATATTTTATGAAAATAAAATAATATCAATACAGCCTGAATATATATGATATGGAATAGTTTAATTAGAAAAGGCAGTGTTTTCATGGAAGAGCTCTCGAAATTTCATACCGTCCGGGGATATCAATTATTAGAAAAAAACAATAAATTTCTGACCTCTGCCATGGAAGATTATCTGGAGATGATTTACCGCAGCAGCCTGGTGGAGAGTTATATGAGAATTAACACACTTTCTGAGTTATTAAACGTTGCTGCACCCTCTGCAACCAAAATGGTTCAGAAATTAAACCAGCTTGGAATGCTGGATTATAAAAAATACGGAATTATTTTTCTTACGGAAAGCGGCAGGGAAGTCGGCAGCTATTTGTTAAAGCGTCATGAAATTATTGAAATATTCTTAGATAATCTAGGAGTAAAAGAAAATCTTCTGACTGAAACAGAACTGATTGAGCATAATATCTCCGCAGCAACACTGGACAAAATGAACCATTTTAATGAGTTTATTATCAACAACCGCGACATTGCAGAACGATATCAGCAGTATCTGCTGGGATAATCGATGAAAAGATGAATCAGGAGCTTAAAAGCACCCGAAGCATGAGACATAATCTTATGCTTCGGGTGTTTTTTATATGCCACATTTATAATTTTTATAGTTTTAAAATAAAAAATTAAGTAACACATTTTGACGGTACGACATAAAGTAAATTATAAGTCAATTTAGCCTAGGCTAAAATTGTTATCCGTAGCCACAGATTTAACCCGCTGCTAATGCGTCCATAGATTAACCCTCATATAGCTTCGCAGGAATGCTGTTCAATACATATCATAATTTAAGAGAGGTGTAATGGATGCTAGAGGAAAGTTATGTACAGCCAATGGATTCGACGGCTGAACCAATCGATATCAGGAGAATAAGAGTTGGTCAATATAAGGGAACCGTAAGCAGGTTCAAAACCTTACTACGCTTTCTCGGGCCTGCTTTCATAGTCAGTGTTGCATATATAGATCCCGGCAATTTTGCTACTAATATCAGCGGAGGCTCCATTTTCAATTATGATTTAGTATGGGTTATTCTATGGAGTAATCTGATGGCAATCTTTTTACAGTCCTTATCGGCTAAGCTTGGTATTGCCACCGGCTGCAATCTTCCACAGATGTGCGGAAAAGTCTTTTCAAGGAAAGTGAACTGGTTTCTTTGGATTATTGCCGAGCTGGGAGCTATGGCAACTGACCTGGCAGAATTCATAGGTGGTACCCTGGGTTTTTATCTGCTGTTTCATATCCCGATGGCATATGCCGGAATTATAACGGCAGTGTTAACCTTCATCATCGTATATATCAGTAAATATGGGCAGAGAGCAGTGGAAGCCGTCATAACCATCTTAGTGGCTGTCATCTGTTTATCCTATACCCTCGAGCTTTTTTTAGCGAAACCGGACTGGTCGGCGGCCGGACTGCATTTACTACTTCCCTCCATCCCGAATGGGAAGGCGGTAATGATAGCGGTAGGGATGCTTGGTGCTACGGTAATGCCTCATGTTATTTTCCTTCATTCGCAGCTGGTACAGCATAGGAATAAGGATTTGACAATAGAAAGCAAAAGAAAGCATTACCGGATGGAGAAAATGGATATCACAATCGCGATGAATATTGCATTCATTGTCAACGCTGCCATGGTAATCGTATCAGCTGCTGTATTTTTCCGGAATGGAATGGCTGTAACTTCCATCGAGCAGGCTCAGAAATCCCTGTCACCTTTACTGGGAGCGGCATCCAGCGGAGCTTTTGCCATTGCTTTGATTGCTTCCGGTCTTTCCTCCTCCGCAGTAGGAACTATGGCTGGACAGACGATTATGCAGGGGTTTGTCGGATTAAAAATCAGTGATAATATTACCAGACTGATTACGATGTTTCCAGGAATGCTGATTATCCTCTTAAGCAATAATCCGATGCAGGTGCTGGTATTAAGTCAGGTAACCTTAAGCTTTATTCTTCCTTTTGCCATCATCCCGTTATTATTGATCACCAGGCGAAAGGATCTGATGGGAGTCTTTGCGAATAAACCAGCGATTAACGTCATCGGCTGGATCATCGCAGGCCTCATCATTGCAGCCAATATCATTTTACTTACTATGACATTTACCGGTCAGGTGTAACCCTGGAATAGATATGAATGAAAAGAGCAGGTTATGTATCATGCATAGCTGGCTCTTTTTTATGTTACTAGATTCCGCGAGTTTTCTAAGAGATAAAAAAGCTTTCCAGGCTGGTTGCACATCCACACATAAGGAATTTTGTCGGTTTTCCGGATGTTATCAGTGCGTGAGTTTGCATTGACGAACTCTTTCATAATTTAATTGTAACTATTAATTTACTTAAAAAGTTCACTTTATAGAACTTACTGTCATATGATAGTAGTAGAGAAATAAATTATGTAAAATTATTGGTTTTTATGATAAAAGCTGCTTATGATAAAAACCGTTTATGAAATAGAATAACCGAAGAGACAAAAATCATTCAAATTGAATAACCGGACGGATACTTTAGCATTAAACCCACGCCAAGTATAATTCATTATGATTTTTAAGTGATTGGTATTTGGGGTGGGTTTATGTTAAGGGGGTTATTAGAATGAACATTCATAAATACCGGAAAGAAATTGTATTTTTCATGGATTTATTCATCATCGTTGTCGTAAGCTGCGCCTTATTTTATAAATTGCCGGAAAGTAGCGGAACCGGTGATCATAATTTTAGAACCCTGTTTCCAAACCTTATCCTCTTTCTTATATGCTGGGCTGCGGCACAGATATTTTTTAAGACCTATGACAGCTTGTGGCGGTACGCCCAAAGTAAGGAATACCTGATGATGTTCCTGGGAGGAGTGAGCGGCTTCCTGTTATCCATTTTACTGGATTTTTTACTTCTGGAAAGCAGGATTTCAACCGTCTTTACACCGCTTGTATATGCAATTTCGTTTCTAATAATGTTACTGATGCGAATGTGTTACCGACAGTATCGGAAACTCAATAAGAACAAATTTAATATGATTAAGATGAATAGGAAGCTGACGGAGCTGGTCATCATAGGAGCCGGAAGTGCAGGAGTAAAGCTTCTGGAGGAGCTAGAGAGTAATCCGAACAGCGGCTTTCATACTAAATTCTTTATTGATGACAGCATTGAAAAGATTGGAAAGCGGATTCACGATATTGAAGTAAAAGGCCCTATCACTAATCTGGAGAAGCTGCTGGTGAATAGCCAGGTGAATGAAATTGTTATTACCACTACGACCTTGCCAGCTGAGAAACGGAAGATGATTCTGGATATATGCTCATCCCTTAATTGTCATGTCCGTATACTTCCGGATACCTTATCCTTACTAGAAGGAAATGAGCAGAATCCTCTTTGGAACAGTGTCAGGGATATTAAATTGGAAGAGCTGCTGGGTAGAGAGCAGGTTATTCTTAATAATGAGGATATTAATGATTTTCTGCATAATAAGGTGGTCATGGTTACTGGGGGAGGTGGCTCCATTGGATCCGAACTATGCAGGCAGATTATGAAGGTAAACATTAAGAAACTAATTATCGTTGATATATACGAGAATAACGCCTATGACATTCAACAGGAGCTTAGGCAGATATATGGGAATCAGGTGCCGGTGAAAATTGAGATAGCAACAGTAAGGGATAAGGAGAAAGTAAACCAGCTGATGGAACGGCATCGGCCAAATATCGTTTTTCACGCAGCGGCCCACAAGCATGTACCGATGATGGAGGAATGCCCGGAGGAGGCGATTTTGAATAACATATTCGGAACCTATCACATGGTTCAGGCGGCGGACCGCTACGGAGTTGATAAATTTGTACTTATTTCTACGGATAAGGCGGTCAATCCGACGAATATCATGGGAGCGAGCAAGCGGTTTTGTGAAATGATACTTCAGAGCATGAAGGGAGTCAGTAAGACGGAATTTGTCGCAGTAAGGTTCGGGAATGTTCTTGGATCTAATGGCTCCGTTATTCCACTGTTTCAAAAACAGATTGCTCAGGGAGGGCCGGTCACTATTACTGACAAGCGTATCGTCCGTTATTTTATGACGATTTCAGAGGCTGCCCAACTTGTTCTCCAGGCAGGCGCAATGGCAAACAGCTCCGAAGTATATGTGCTCGATATGGGTGAACCGGTGAAGATCCTGGAGCTTGCTGAAAACTTGATTCGTCTGTCCGGCCATATTCCTTATACGGAAATACCGATTATCGAAACAGGACTTCGTCCCGGGGAAAAGCTGTATGAAGAATTGCTGATGAACAGCGAGGAACTCATAGCTACTAAAAATCATAAGATATATATTGAGCACCAAAATAATATTTCGGAGCGAGAAATAAAGAAAAAACTGAAGGTATTAAAAAAAGCTCTAAAAACGAAATCTTACTCCAGGATTAAAATAGCAATGAAGCAGGTTGTGCCGACCTATAAAGATCCGGAAGAAGTTAACAGCGTCGCTGATTCATAAATTTGAATTTGAGGAGGATTATTAAGTGGAGTATTCTTTGACAGATATAATTTCCATATTGATAAAGCGGCTTGTCATGATTGCTATCTGTACTTTCCTTGGCTTCCTCGTGTTATATATTATAAATAGCTATTTTACCAAGCCGATCTATACCGCGTCTGTACAAATGTATGTAAATCCTAATGATACGTCTACCTCTGCTGATATCAATGAGTTAAATTATGCTCAAAAGGTTATTACAACCTATATCTGTTTTTTAAAAACAAAAACCTTTTATCAGCAGGTAGTGGAAGAGTGTAAATTAAACTATACGGCAGATCAGATAAGGGCAATTACCACAATCGTACCGATCAGTAATACGGAAATCTTTCAAATCAGCGTGACATCCTATGATCCCAATGATTCCTATTACCTGGTGGATGCAATGCAGAAGGTGGCGCCGAAGCTGATCAGAAGCATCAAGGATACGGCTGAAATCAGTGTCGTTGACCCGGTGACTCTGCCTCAAGGTCCCTCCGGCCCGAATGTCAAATTAAATACCATCATTGGAGGAATGTTAGGCTTTTTCCTTTCTGTCCTGGCAGCCTTTGGATGGGAACTACTTGATGGGAATGTTAAAAGCCGTGAGGATCTGATCAGGAGGTATCAGAAGCCGGTACTTGGAGCAATTCCAAATTATAATATCTATAGAAATAGAAGGTTCAAATTCCTGAATATGATACCCGCTTTAAGAAAGCGATTTTTAGTAAGTAGCAGGATCAGAGGAATTGACGAAGATAAAAAGTTCGAAGTGAACGAAGCTTACATTGAATTAAGAACCAACCTGCGTTTTACCGTCTTCAAGAATGATTGCAAGAAGCTTATCATAAGCAGTCCGGTTCCTGAGGATGGCAAAAGTACGACCAGCGCCAATATCGCAAATACGATTGCACAGACAGGGGCAAAAGTATTGCTTCTGGATTGTGATTTACGAAAAGGCAGGGTTCATAACTTCTTTAACCTGAGAGGTAAACCGGGTATGAGTGATATTCTGTCCGATATGATCAGTGAGAATAATGCCATCCAGAAGACGGGAAATGAGAATCTTCAGGTAATCGCCATGGGTTCTATTCCTCCCAACCCTACCGAGCTCCTTGGAAGTACGCAGATGGAGGAATTGATGAAGAGACTGGAGAAAAATTATGATTATATCATTATCGATTCCCCGCCGGTTAATGTAGTGTCTGATGTACTTACGATGATAAACCTGGTAGACGGTATTGTCGTTGTCGTAAGGGAGGGAGTAACCTCTTATACCGACATTTCCAATGCGCTGAATAAGTATAAACTGGCTGAGGCGAATATCTTAGGCTTTGTAATTAATGGGATTACACTTAATCAGGGTAAAAAGTATAAATCTCATTACAACTATTATAAAAATCTCAATTAAGATGATTGATCTTCATACTCACATTTTACCCGGTATTGATGACGGAGCCGGTTCATTGGAAGAAGCCTTGAGGATGACACAAGAGCTTTATAAACAAGAGGTCAGAATGGCAGTCTGTACCCCTCATTATGATGCAACAAAAAGCTCATTACAGGATTTTGTTGAAAGGCGTTCCAATGCCATTGCCTTGATGAAGGATTCGAAGATCACGTTAATATCCGGAAGTGAAACAACACTGAATGACTATTTGTTTCATTACCCTGAGCTTAGTCAGTTATGTATTGGAAATACCCGTTATCTGCTAGTGGAATTACCGTTTAGTAAAAAATGGGAGGAAAACGTATATGGGTTGCTGGAGAAGCTGCTTGGATATTATAATCTGATCCCGGTTATTGCACATATTGAGCGATACCCCGCAGCAAAAATTGCTACAGTGAGAAGACTGAACGGGATGGGATGTCTTCTGCAGGTAAATACCGCTTCCCTGCTGGATAAGAAGAGCTGGTACCGAGCAGCAGTATACATGAGACATGGGCTTATTGATGTACTATCAAGTGATTGCCATAATATGAGTACGCGTCCGCCTATCATAACCGATGCATATGAAAAAGTAAGGTTGAAACTGGGCAGCAGCTATTGTAATCGTTACAGGAACAATGCAGAGGACATGATTCATGGCAGGGAGCTTAGGGGAAAATCAGTTTATATCCTCCAATAGAAGAACAGAAGGCAGTATAAGTGAACGGAGGCATTGTTGAAAGGTCTGTGTAAAAATGAATGAAGATAGAATATTCCTTTCATCCCCACACATGAGTGATGAAGGTTATGAAATGCAGTATATCAAGGAAGCATTTGAAACAAACTGGATTGCACCGCTTGGTAAAAACGTGAGCGAATTTGAGAGGGAATTTGCTCAGTTGATTGGGATGAAAGCTGCTATCGCCCTGAGTTCAGGAACAGCAGCTGTTCATATGGCCCTGAAAGCAGCAGAGGTTGGCGAAGGAGATATCGTATTTTGCCAATCCTTAACCTTTTCCGCTACAGCTAATCCGATCATTTACCAGAATGCAGTACCGGTATTTATTGACAGTGATGAACAAACCTGGAATATCAGCCCGACAGCGCTGGAAGAGGCCTTTACGAAATATGAGAAAATGGGAAAGAAGCCAAAAGCAGTGATTGTTGTCCATCTGTATGGCTTAACCTGTGATATGCAGCAGATTATTCAGCTATGCAGAGATAAGCAGGTAACCTTAATTGAGGATGCTGCGGAGAGTCTGGGCTCCAGATATCGGGATAAAGCTACCGGAACTCTGGGAGATTACGGGGTATTCTCCTTTAACGGTAATAAAATAATTACGACCTCGGGTGGAGGTATGCTGGTGTCTGAGAGGGAAGAACGAATGGATAAAGTTCGATTCTGGTCGACTCAGGCCAGAGATCCCGGACGACATTACCAGCATAGTGAGCTGGGATATAACTATAGAATGAGCAACATTCTGGCCGGAATTGGCAGAGGTCAGCTTAAGGTATTGCAGGATCGGATAGATAAGAAGAAACAGATATATGAATTCTATACAAAGGAATTTCATGATATTACGGATATCACGATGATGCCGGTCAATGACTGGTGCGAACCGAATTACTGGCTAAGCTGTATCCGGCTGCAGGGAAGGATAAAGCCAATGGATATCATCATGGCTCTTGAGAAGGAAAATATTGAGGCCAGACCTATCTGGAAGCCGATGCATCTGCAGCCCTATTATGAAAAGTACGATTATATCGGTGGAAGTACAGCAGAACAGATCTTTACGGCAGGAGTCTGCCTGCCAAGCGATACCAAGATGACGGAGGATGCTCTGACCAGGGTAACTGGGATAATAAAAGGATTATGGAAGTGAGTCATATTTATAAAAAGTATCTAAAAAGATGGATGGATATCCTTTGCTCCTTCTCTGCAATCCTTTTGCTGCTGCCAGTTTTCTTATTGACGGCATTCCTGGTGCGGGTGAGGATTGGTTCACCCGTCCTTTTTAAGCAGCGTCGCCCAGGCTTTCAGGAGAAGTTATTTACACTGTATAAATTAAGAACAATGACGAACCAGAGAGATGAGAAGGGTGAATTATTCCCGGATGTCTGCCGATTGAACAGATTTGGAAGCTGGCTGCGTTCCACTTCCCTGGATGAGCTTCCGGAGTTATGGAATATATTGAAGGGGGATATGAGTTTGGTCGGGCCGAGACCCTTACTGGAAAGGTATCTGCCTTTGTATGACGAGAACCAGAAACGCCGTCATGAGGCTAAGCCAGGTCTGACAGGATTGGCTCAGATAAAAGGACGTAATGCCTTAAGCTGGGAGGAAAAATTCCAACTTGACGTGGAGTATGTAGACAATATCTCTTTCTTAGGGGATAT
>DATMUM010000012.1:0-19048 GCA_035564175.1 Mobilitalea sp. | reverse complement strand
AGGATAACAGTATAATATGTAAAGTATTTTAACGGATGATCCACGGACACACCTGATTCTGTCATGTAGAACATATTTATCTTTAGCAGTCCACCGGCAAACACGAAGCCACTGATGATAGCTCCCAGCCAGATGGTCCAGATGATAAATTTGGATCTCTTTGCTGCTTTTGAGGTAATACGCTTCCTATTCACCTGAGTCAGGCAATCATTCAAGCCGCCCATGGGACAGAGCCACCCGCAAAACAACCTGCCGGTAAACATTGAGATAAGTAATAGTACCAGGAATACGATTCCACTCCCTGCTAATATACCTTTAAAAGCTCCATTTACGATAAGATATGGAGATAAATAGTTCATGAAGATAGGAAATAATAACAATGATATGAATATGCATAAATATCTTAACTGTTGTCTTTTCATAGATCCTCCTTTAAGAATGTTATTGTGATAGTGGACTTCGATTTACTAATTTTATTATATTGGCTATGACAGAAAGCGTCAATGTTACAGGAGTAATTTTGTTCTATGACAAATGTAATGAATATCTTATTTTATCGGAAAAATCAAGGTTTATCATTGGACGTTCCTACTCCACTTATGATATAATAAATCAGGCAGCAACATACCCATCAACAATAATTAACAACAAAGATGAAAGGCGTTACACATGTTTAAGACAGATCAATTTACGATATCGGATTATCTAGGCAAAACCTTTTCCTGTGAATGTAACAGACAGCATTCCGTACCTATCAAATATATCCTGATTGAAGAAGGAGCTTCTCTAGCACTCCCGGATTTAATCAAGTCGAATGGTTTTCAAAAATCTTTTCTACTATATGATTCAACCACCTATTCCATCGCAGGTACCCTTATCACAAGCCTCATGGAGCAATCACAGCTTCCGTATACCAGTTATATTCTGAAAGAAGCCGAGCCGACCCCGGATGAGAAAGCACTGGGCGATATTCTAATTCATTTTGATCCTTCCTGCGATATCATCATTGCAGTAGGAAGCGGTACACTGAATGATTTGTGCCGTTTTATCAGTTATAAAATGAACTTACCTTATATGATAGTTGCCACTGCACCGTCCATGGACGGCTTCGCTTCCAATGTGGCACCATTGATCGTAAATCATATGAAAACTACATACGAAGCTCATGTCCCCTTCGCCATCCTCGGCGACACTAACATAATCAAAGATGCCCCGATGAACATGATTGCTGCCGGAATCGGCGATATCCTTGGGAAATATACTTGTCTCTGTGAATGGGAAATCGCCCATATCATTACCGGAGAGTATCATTGCACTTCCATCGAAAGTATCGTAAAAAGATCCTTGGAAACAGTAGTCGCTAATATAAATAATGCAAAGCACCGCACTCCGGAAGCTGCAAAAAGCATCATGGAGGCCCTTGTCTTATCCGGCATCGCAATGAGCTTCGCGGGTAACTCCAGACCCGCCTCGGGAAGTGAGCACCATCTCTCCCACTATTGGGAAATGATGTACTTATTCCAGGGAAAGCAACCAGTACTTCACGGAACTAAGGTAGGTATCGGAACAGTTGCAGTAATTAAGGCATATGAACTTTTGATGTCAAGGGATATTGATTTTAAGAAGGCAAAAGAAGCAGCAAAGCAGTATTCCAAAGAACAATGGAAGGAGCAGATGACTAAGACTTATTATTCAGCTGCTGATTCTGTGATTGAATTAGAAGACCAAATCGGTAAAAATGATCCGGAGCACGTGATTCCCCGTATTCGGTTACTTCAGGATAACTGGGATAAATTAAAAGAGGTTGCTGGACATCTTCCATCCTCCGATACCATTCGTAATTACTTAGATGAGCTGAAAGCTCCCAGTAATCCAATGGCTGTCGGTATTGACAAAACTACCTTTATCAATAGCTTCCTGGTTGCGAAGGAATTAAGGAATCGATTTGGATTATTGCAGATCTTATTTGATCTTGGATTGACGGAAGAAATTGCTGAAGAGGTTTGGATGTATTTTATGAGATTTCATTCAATATATTAATTGTGTTGTCCGACTCCTTCGGATCATTTTCCACTTTAACTTTACAACCCATTATATTGGTCATAACAACTCAGATTCTTATTATATTGACCGGCGCGTCGCAAAATAACTTTTTTAGTTATAATGCGACGCGTTCTTTCTTTTCACTGGGCAAAAATAGCTGAAGGATTCTATGTTACCAGAATCACTTTCAGTTTTATAATTTTGGGCATACTTTAATAACACTTTGTTTTTCAGTTAATTTAGGCTGTTTCTTTCAGTAGATGCAGATGTTGTCCACATCGATCCGACTATACTTTCAAGTGCTGCTTGTTGATGTTATATTTTCCTATTTCCAATCGAAGATAATATTTCTTATTTACATACTTCAGTAATTTAAGCAGCCCTCAGGATTCCGTATGATTATTATTACATTCTATATTTAATTTTTTTATTAAGTAAAATCTATAAAAGCCTGAATATGAAAAAGCAAATACATAAGATAATGCTAAAAACATAAAAGCTATTAATAAATTATTTACACCTACTTTTCTAGAAAGATAAATACCTAATAATGATCCTAAAAATGCTACAATCTTTGTATTATTTATACTTTTATTATATTTTTTCTTATTATTGATTTTATTTTTAATACTTAAAATATTTGCTGATAAAATAAATAAATAGATACATATACTAATTATAATATAAAAAATAGAATAACCCTTTATTATCTTAAAAAATGTCATATCAGCTAGACATAAAAATAATATTGAAGATCCTGAAAATATTAATGAATAAATAACAAAAATAATATTTGAAAACCTATTTGGGAAAATAAATACAATTAGTAACATTATATCTATTATAATAATAATTTTAAAATATATTTGCATAAAATAACTACCAAAATTTTGATGTAAAATAGTAATCTCATACAATCCAATAAACAATATGTTTATTATATTTATAAAGAATGCCAATGCAAAAATTATATTCCTTATTTCATTCTCGTTAGGTATTTCTAAATATTGTTTTAAAAAACTATTTTTTCCCATAAAATTACCACCTTAAACTTATAATTATATAACCTCACCTATTTGTATAAGTAAATTCATTATTATTACTTAATTTAACACAATCATAAACTTTTTAATTAACAATTATAAGTATCAAATATATAAAACCTAAGAGGTTTAAAAGCACTCAGTTTTTCAATCCCTTTCATTTAATGATTGCGAAAACAACAAACAAATTTACTCACTTTGCTTTCATACAATAAAAAAGAGCGGGCCTTGGGGGGTACCCGCTCTTTTATTTTTTACAAGGAATTTAATGATTGAAAACAGTGATCAGAGAATTATTTCTCTTTTCTCTTTAAAGCTACAGAACCAGTTCCAAGAACTGCTGCGCCTAAACCGAAGATAATTGCTGAAGAAACAACGCCGGTCTTAGGAACATCTGTAGAAGCTGCTGTATCAGTTGTTGTAGCTGCTGTATCTGTTGTTGCTGCAGTATCAGCTATAGGAGTATTCATAGCATCCTTAACTTCATCAGCTGTAAGTACGGTGTTATAAATCTTAATTTCGTCAACAACTTCCTTCTGAACCGGATCCCAAGGATTGATTCCAACAAAAGCCATTACGTCGCCAACAAGAGCATCAGCTGCTACATGTCCGCCTTCTTTCTTAAGTTCACCATTAACATAAATACTACATCCAACAGTGTTAGCTTCATCAGCTGATGTATCAACGGATGAATCAACAACTATTGCAATATGAGTCCACTCATCCTTTGGAATCATCTCAGCATCGGTAGCATCGCACCAAGGCCATGCAGCGAGAGCTGCATTTCTTGACCAAACAGTAGGTGATGTATCGCCAACCCAGCTTGACTTAGTAATACTAACCCAGTTAGCTTTAGTATCATCCAAGAAATTGGAACCAAGTACTAAGAAAGGACTGAAGTCAGAGAATCTTGCAGGCTTAACCCAGAAAGAAATGGTATAATCCTTACCTATTTCTTTAACCGGTAACTGAAGACCATATGTACCGTCTAAGTTGATCGCCTGACCATATTTACCCTCAACGTATTGTGGTGCAACACTTGAATCTGCTGCAGGCATTTCAGGAGTTGCATCGGAACGTGTAACTACTGTTGCGCCGCCAAGATCGCCATCAAAACCATATTGATAAACCGGTGTTGCTGCGAATGCTGTTGAAACAGTTAAACACACCATTGATAATGTAGCAACTGCTCCTAAGATTTTTTTCATTTTCATATCTTTTCCTCCTTTATAATATTTAAAATAAAGCATTTTCATGCCAATTTCTGAAATAAGTGTTTCTTGGTTAAAACTAATTATTTAATTATTTAATTAAGTATTCAATATCTGAATTAACTATTTATACAATACTACTATTTCACTAAAACGTCAAGATGTTTTTCACACTTTTTATACATTTATTATAACTTAGTTCATAGAAAATAATTTTTCTTTGGTAATAATACTCCAAAAACTAGGAATAAAGCAAAAATATAATTACATACTTAAATTATAATTCGTGTATATAAACTTTAAGTGTATGATATACCATTAAATTCAGCACTGAAATATATAAATCCATATCATATTCCAGCTAGTACCATATCCTGAGGATTATGTAAGTATCTGCTTAAATCCAAACTTGGGTATCTTATCCCCATCCCACTCTACTTCCATGAGCCTAGCATGTCGATTCGGATCATAAAGCGGATCTCCTTCAATCTTCTCATATGGTCTTGCATGGTAAACCATAATCTCACGGCCATCCTCTGAATAGGTAAAGCAATTATGACCAGGACCATAGATTCCCTTTTTATAATCTGTCTGCAATACCGGAAGACGTTCCTTATTCCAGGATTTAGGATCTAACAGATCTGAATCCTCATCAGCGGTCATCATACCGACGCAATAACATGCTCCGGTGGCACTTGCTGAATAGGTTAAAAAGATCTTCCCGTGCTTTTTCAATACGGCAGGGCCCTCATTAACCCAGAAATCAACTCTTTCCCAATCATAATCAGGAGTAGTCAATAATACCTGAGAAGTTTTCAGCTTGGTAGGGGTCTCCATCTCAGCAATATAGAGATTGGAGATTGCTTTTCCTACTCCTACTTTTTCTGCCCAAACATAGTAGTATTTACCTTTATTCTCAAAAACTGTAGCATCCAAGGAAAAGGCTTCAAAAGAAAATTCATCCTGGTCTGCTCTCTGCATTTTACCTTTCTCAACCCATTTTCCGGTTAACGGATCCTGATCCTGACATTCCAATACATAGGGACGGATTGCCCAGATATTCTCCTTTTCGCCAGCTGAAAAATAGATATACCATTTGCCCTGAAGATAATGAAGCTCAGGAGCCCAGATATGGCAGCTCATTAATCCTCTTTCATGCTTTTTCCAGACAGTCACCTCTTCTGCTTCTGCAAGTCCTGCTAAACTGTCTGCTTTTCTAAGTATTATTCTGTCATAGGAGGGCACAGATGCAGTAAAGTAATATGAACCATCGGTATGTTTGAATACATAAGGATCTGCCCTTTGCAGGATCCAGGTGTTATCGAGTTTTGTTTGCGGTTCGCTCATTGTGCATTCCTCCGTTAAAATGTTAATATTGTCCATTTTATTTCTATTTTTATTCATTTATTTCTGAAAAAAAGCGTAGAAATGGCCCGATATACTATAAAAGTAATTTTAAATCACTATTCATGTCATATATGGGGCCAAATCTTAGTCATGCCTTATTCGTAGGTCGATTATTTGGAAGGTGACCAATCGATGTTGAAGTATTCCTTCATTGCCTGCTTATGGTATTCATCTGCCTGTGCAGTAGCTTCATCAGCATAGTCAGAAGCCTTCGCTTTACCGGAGTCTACAAGTCCATGAATACCGATATTGTTAAAGTATTCAGTACAGAAGGTCCAATAACCTGCGATTGACATCCAGCCAAAAGGAATAGGTCTTGTACATTTTGCAAAATAAGCATCCCAGTAAGGTCCATCAGTTGCGTCTGTAGGATATAAGGTTCTATAATCAGCCCAGATATCCTTATCCATTGTGATCGGAGCCGGCATGGAATCTCTCTTTAAAGGCTGACCGGAAGCATTAGTAACGCTTTCATCATGATAAAGAGCCAATCTTGCCTTCCAGCCATCTACACCCCAGCCCATGAACTTTAATAATTCATATGCTTCTCTAGGATGTTCAGTAGAGGAAGAGATACCGCCCATATCCATAGTAGCGATGGTGTTAGCAACACCATCAACTTTTTCTACAGAAGGAATCGGGTAAGGAACAAAGTTGATACCCTTGTCAACCTTATAGGATGCATCATCCCAAAGATTCATGTAAGTCCAATATGCTTCTGTCATAATTGCTACATGACCACTGTCTCCAGCCCATGCTTCCCAATCTCCCATCCAGTCTTCCATCTTCTGGGTTTCTCTATCAGGAGCTACATAACCAGCAAGCTTAAGATCAGCAAACTCCTGCTCACCTTTTGCCCATACACCTAAGTCAAAGCCCTTGCCATCCCAGCCGAATTCGCCGTAGATATTCTGGGAAGCTGCAATACCATATAAACTGTCAAGTCTATTAAAGCATCCAAGACCATAATAAGCAGGTGTCTGTGATGTATCTGTTGCGTCTTTGATTAACTGGATCATCTGATCCCAAGTCCAGTCTGTAGTAGGCATCTGAAGGTTTAACTTTTGCATTACGCTTCTGTCAATGTATACGATGCCAGGGAAGAACTTCATAGGAGTTGACCATTTTCTACCGGAATCATAAGTACCAATGCCGTACTCGTTGATGGTAGGTAACAGATTCTGATTTTCAGGATCTGCATTCCATAAGTCAGTCATATCATAAAGTAACTGATTAGATAATGCAAAGTCGGCATCGGAGAACATGAAGCAGTCCGGAACCTCACCAGATGCGATCAGGTTCAGTAATGTTGTGTTGAAATCCGCAACATTGATGTAAGCTACATTAACTGTTATGTTCGGATACTTCTTCATGAATTCATCAGCTAATTTCTGTGTTAAAACTTCGCTGTCGAAATTCAAGTAAGTTAAAGTGATAGGATCAGTGGTCATTGCAGGAAGACCAGCAGCTGCATCGGTTGTTGAACCAGCGGCGTCTGTAACAGCCGGCGCACTGGTAGCTGCAGTTGTATCACTTGTAGATGTATTGCTTGAACTTGTGTTGTTAGTGCTTGAATTACCGTTATCTTTGCTTGCAAATACACAGCCGGATAACAGGGACATGCACATAACCAGGACTAAAAGTAAACTTATTAGTCTTTTCATAATTTGTAACCTCCTCTTTCATTTTTAATATTTAACAAGACTTTATTCTTGTTATAAAATAACATTTTATTGCATGGGATCTGCCATAAAATGATTATTCACCTGTAATACCGGTACGGTCGATACTTTCAACGAAGTATCTCTGAAGGATAAAGTACATCAGAAGGACAGGGGCAATACTTAACATTGTAGCTGCCATACGTACGGATTCATTATTTGAAACCATACTACCAACGGTGGAAACCGCAGCAGCTTTATTATAATTCGCATCAAAACCCTTTAATTGTACAATCAGTGACGTCCAGTCTCCCTTTACAAATACACCGCTGATATAAAGCTGTGTTAAATAAGATTCATTCCAGTACCATACGATAGAGAACAGAAATACTGTTATAATTGCAGGTATTGCGGATGGTATGGAGATTCTTAAGAAGGATTTGAAAAATCCCGCTCCATCGATATGTGCTGCTTCAATCAGAACTTTAGGCACCTGCTTAAAGAACTGATAAAAAATCAGGATGAAGATCGGAGCATTGAGTCCCTGTCCTAAGAGTGCCGGAAGGATGAATGCCCAAAGTGTACCAACCAACTTCATATCACTGTACAGTACATAGGTCGGCATCATAGTAATTGTTGACGGTAAGATATAAGAGAATATCAACAAACCCATCATGATTTTTTTACCCGGAAAATTAAATCTGGCAAAACCGTAACCTACAAAAGAACAGATAATAACATTTATTACAGTAGGAACTCCTGCAACAACAATACTCTGGAAAAAGGTCTTTAAATAATTCATACTTTTTGCTGCATCAAAGTAATTCTTAATATAAAAGCTGCTAGGTATCCAGTTGATGGATGTATCAAGTAAGTCGTCTAAGTTCATAAAACTTTTACTGATCATATAAAGCAGCGGGTATAAATACACAAAGCCGATACAAATCAGAAGGACATATACAACGAGGAGCTTTATCAATCCGTCCTTTTCTCTGGAGCCCATCAATAATTTTCTGATTTTATCTTTATTAACGTCACTTTTAATGTTTTTCAGCTTTTTTGATAGTTTTTGTAATTTTTGCTCCATTACGTTTACCCCTCCTTCTGGCAATTTTTAATGCTCTAGCCTGTTTTTTAATTTCTTTCTTAACCCGTTTCACCTGCTTGTCATAAGCATCTTTTCTGGTAAGTAAAAGTAATGCTATAATTCCAACAATCAATGTTTCAGCTATTGCATACATCCAGGCCATTGCTGAAGCGTATCCATAACCTTTATTTCCCGCAAACATATCACTCTGGATTATGTTGATAATCGCATTATGTTCGTTATTAGAAAGGAATATAACGGTATATACTGCATTCAGCAGGATCATCGGCTTAATGGTAGGAAGTGTGATCTTCCAGAAGCATTCCCAAGCGGAACCGCCATCGATTTTCGCTGCTTCATATAAGGAGCTGTCAATCTTCTGCAGTGCAGACAAGAATATTAAGATCTGGACACCGGAATACCATAAAATCATGATCATGTTGCTGAATAAATCGGAAATCGCACTTGCCATTGCATTTGGCAATAAGCTTTCTAAGGCTGTCTGTATGCCGGTAATGTTCATTGCAGGTATGGTTGCTGCTCCTTGTGCCGTCAAAAGGTTCATAACAGGACCGCTTACGATAATAACCGGTAAGAAGAAGATTAATCGAAAAAATCCTTTGAACTTGATTTTTCCATTCAACAGCATCGCAATGATTAAAGCGAATACTACGATGACTGGTACTGATAATAATGTCTCCCAGAAATACTTAATTAACATTACCGGGAACTGCGCATCTTCCAGCCAGATCTGAGTATAGTTAGTAATACCTGCAAAGGTAATCACTCTTCCTCTTGGAGTCATTTTAATGTTCGCTAATGCAAATTGGAAGGATTGGAACAAAGGAATAATCAGGAACATGAATACACCGATGATCCAGGGCAGAACAAAGATTAATCCCACCAATGCTTCTCTGCGCTCCAGTTTACCGATTTTGACCTTTTTAACTTTTGGTTTTTTACTCATTTGCTCCACCTACCTTATATGACATCGCTCCTATTGTATAACCGTCAACGGGTTGGTCATTATCACTGTAATTGATATAAATTGTAACTCCGTTATCATAGCTTACCTTCGTTACACCGTTATCCATATGCTCATGACCGATGATGAGCGCACCTTGTACTGCATCGTTGACACTCTTAAGTTCTTTTGCATATGTCTCAATTTCACTCTTGTAAATGTCATATCTTGAGCTGTAAATATCTGCGGAATTAGTATAAATCAGTTTAGAGGAATCTTCTTTTGTAATATAAAAGGAAGGATAGATACCCATTTCAACCAGCTGTAAGAAGAATTTCTGTTTATTTGCCTCAAAGTTCATATACTCAGAATACATCGGTATAATACCTTTAAGAGCAATGGATAAGAAAGGAATTTCCTCATCTATAAAGTTAAAGTTAGAGGTACCAACCGGCATATCCAGGAAAGCGTCGGTATACTGCCACAGATAAGAGAAAGGCTGCTCTAATGCCAGATCAAAATTCGGATCCATACCGGAAACAGTATCAATATATTGCTGCATGGTATCAGGTCTGGAATAATACTTTCCGCCATAGCTGTAAGAGAATAAATTATTGGTGATACCTGCTAAGGATATTCCCGTTACACCCTTCTTTTCATAATCCGCTGAAATTCGGTTCATAATATAATCTGTTCTAGAAGGGATCAGATAAAGGAATCTATTATAAACATCCATATAAGTAAATTCTTCAAATAGTCTCTTATCCACTCTCTTAACTACGTTAAAGGTTGTGTTATTCTCATCCGGATTAATTCGAAGTGCATCCTGATACAGATAGAACTGATTGCCGGCTGCCTTTGTATCTTTAATCAGCTTCGTCAATTCCTTCGTTCCGCCGATAGCGCTGTCAGCTTTATAATCCGTGATCGGAACCTGGTATAAGCCACCGCTCTGCCAGCCTTTGTAAAGTGACAGAATATTGGTTACTCCATCGCCTGCAAGATCGCTGTATATATTTCTGATATCCTTCACAGTGGTCATGGTAACTTTCTTTTTAAAGATCAGCCAATCCTCACGATCCGTTCCTAAGAAATCGATTCGTGTCTTGTAGTTGGTATCTTTTGCAGTCAGTCCATTGTTTAACAGATAATCACGGTAAGTAACTGCAAGTCCTGTGTAATTTGCTTTATCTCCATTAACCAGACTGTATCTAACTTTAATATCATAATGCGTTCTGTCTTTTTCAACCTGTGCAATCGTACCTGAGTCACTCTCACTTGTTGGCTGCTTATAAAGCTTTCTCATGAGGAATTTCGGATAGATACGGTTGTAATCAATCATAACGCCATTCGGATATGCTTCAATACTTGCTCTCTGAGCTCCGCTTTCAACGATACCTAGATATCCTATCTGATCGTCGGTGTGAACCATACCGAAGATTGGTGCCATTACGTTTTCTGTATCATTTACTGTCTGTAACTGATCCCAGAGCAGAGATACGGTTTCGCTGTCTTTGAAACCAACATCCTCACCGTAAATCATCTCGGAATATCCACCGGAAAGTCTACCCTCTTTATCATTCAGATAAATCAAAGCGCCATTACCATCAGGAATGAACATGTAACCCGGTTTTTCACCGAGATAGCTGTAGCCAAGGAATGGTAATACATTGATTGCACCGATATATTTACCCGGCATACTTTCGACAATGAATTGATCCGGAATATCAACTACCAGGTTATCCCCGTCCAAGGTTATTGTCTCTTCAAAGGAAAATCCCATGTCAGGAAAGGATACATAAGCATGAACTCCATTATCGATATTTTCTATCATGATCTGTGAGGTGTTGTTGACCAAATCCACCTGCTCTGTATCATTTAATCCATTGATTGCATTAATTACAATACCGGATTTCATAAAGCCCAACCACTGTGCATTACTTTTTCCGTCATCCTGCTTTACGGAGGACTCTAGTATTGCTCCGGTTTTCTTATCTTTAATTGTAACGGATAAAGTAGAACCATCCAGATACAACTCATAATTATCACTTGATGCTATCAGTTTATTGTTATATTGATCTGCATTTGGTTTAATACTTACCGTTTGAGTCTGATCGTCACTGCCGCTATTCCCGTCCTGCAGGCCTGTTTTATTACTCTTTTGTTTTACCATTACTACAATAACCAATGCTATGATCAGTAAGGCGGGTATGGCAAATTTCAAAATCGATTTTCTTTTAGAAGCCAAGTCGATACACCACCTCTCCGCTGATTGCTACGATAAAGTCGTAAACTTGCGCCCATAATACATAAATAATAAATACTAATAATAATGCAATCAAAGCTGCAAAGAATGTTAAGGCTATAACTTTTGCAGTTTCCTTGACTGTTAAGTTATTGATCTCTTTAATAGTTATTATCAGGTAGATCACAATCCAGATAACCATGAAGGTATTCGGGAATTGCACTAAAAATTTCTCATTGTATGTTACTAAATGGCTGATTATGAAAATTAACGGCTGTATGATCAGGAATGGAGTCAAGCTGTAAGTAAATCCACAGTAAAGCTGTTTAAATGTACCTTCACCATCATTTATCGTACTGATCAGGTAGCAACATACCGTTAATAATAAGAACGTAATTACTATTGTTCCTATATCGGACAAGAGGTTATATCTGCCTTCACGTACTCCTTTAAATAGAAAACCTGAAAAGTACTTACTAATAACATTAAAAGAAATAAATACAGTTAATAATATATTTGCACTCAGGAACGAGGATTTTCCTTCCCAACGTACACCATAGCAGCCATCAATCGGATGTTTCAAGAAATAGAAGCTGTAGCTTAATCGTGAAACTAAGGGGTTTGCACCTATCTTCTTTTTTATCTTGATCACATTATTAAAGATTCCATATTTGCGATGTAAACGTTTTAATATTCGAACTATTATATACAGTAATATGAAAATTCCTATCGCCGGAACAAGATTTTTCTGAAGCCAGATATTTCGAACTTCCCAGAAAGAATCAGAATATGTAGTATAGTCTGAAGCCAGTTTGGAATATTTCATTGCCTGGGAATAATTTTCTTCCTGAAGGTATGCACGACCCATCGCTTTATTAGAGTAACCAAACATGCTATTCATCTTAAGTATCTGATCCAAAGGATCCTTACTTTCTGTGTACTGTCCTTTTGAATAAAGATTTAAGGCATTATGAAGTAAGTTTGTGAATTCTGTCGGAGCAAAGATGTGGATCTGATTCATTTCAGAGTCAAGAATATAGATTCTGTCTTTACTATCAACAGCGATTGCTTCAATTTTCTTTGCCAGACCAATACGTTGTCTTCCATCGTCCTTACCACCGAATACGAAGAGCATATTTCCTTCGTTATTAAATTCATATATATAACCCTGAGAAGATACCATGTAGCAATTATCGTAGTTACCCGCTGTTACTGCAACTGGATAATCATCCCAATCATCCGGTTCGATTACATTCTTACCAGCGATATTCAGTCTCTTTAAGGTATCCAACTTTTGACCCCTGGTTACCGTATAAATCAGACCTTTATCATCAATCGCAAGGTTATCCGGAGTCGGAGGTGTGTTGCTAACCATCTTTGCTCTCTGTTTATCGGTAAGGAACATTCTAAGCAGAATATCTGTAATTGAATGACTTGCCATATTGGCTCCAAAGTAACCTAAGAAGGTACCTCCATCGGTGGGGCTGATCTGTACAATACCATTGGTGTTAGCCTCACAGATAACGAACATATTACCTGCGTCATTTACAACGACTTTTAAAGGCTTATAATCCATACCATCACCATATAAAGGATGATTGGGTTTTCCATACTGGTTGATTACAGTACCATTCTCATCGAATTCGAATACCATTCCTGCATCGCTGTCAGCAACATAGACATGTTTATCTTTAGTAACATAGATGCCAGTAGGATTAACTAATATATCACTGCCGAATTCTTTAATATAGTTACCGTTTAAATCAGTAACAAGAACACGTTTGTTTCCGGTATCAGCAATATACATAATTCCGTCATCGGTAATCATCATATCTCTTGCACCAGATATGGTAGTGTTACCGATCTTTGATATTTCATCATAAGGAATATAAGCTGCTTGAGTTTCAATTGCCCAACCATATCCGTCATGGGTATAGGTCTTATACGGTACTTCCGCATAGGCAACCGTAGTCCCTATTGATAAACCCGTTATTACACAAATTAAAGCTAAGGTAATCAGAAGCTTTGGAAATCTTTTCATTGTAATTATGCCTCCCTGTCTTTCCAGAGACATTCCCTCCTCTCTCCTCATTATTTAATACCTGAATGAGCCATGGTGTTCATAATACTGTTCTGAAGTATGATAAACAGGATCAAGTTGGGTACAAACATAATTAATGAGGCTGCTGCCGCCATACCTTGGCCGGCTACGACGATACCCTGGAACGTAACATTACCACCGGTATTCGTTAAGGTATTCATATAAAAGGTCAGGGTTTTCAAGCCTTCGTCGCTGACAAAATAGTTTGAGGTTTCCATGTTAGCCCAAACTGACTGGAATACAAGGATTGCAGCTGTTGCAATCGCAGGCTTGATCATCGGGATGATAATCTTCAGGTATACCTTATAATCAGTAGCACCGTCAATATAAGCTGCTTCAATTAAGGAATCCGGCACCTGATCGATGAACTGCTTAACCAGGAACAAAGCAACCGGAACTGGAATTAACGGAAGAATATGTGCAAAGTAGGTATTCGTAAGTCCTAATACATTGACTGTCAAATATCTGGGTATCATAACCGCAACAGGTACGAACATTAACGCAGCCTGGTTGATATTCATCAAAACAAATCTTCCTTTAAATTTCAGCTTAGATAAT
Organism: Mobilitalea sp.; assembly: GCA_035564175.1. Classification (GTDB taxonomy): domain Bacteria; phylum Bacillota; class Clostridia; order Lachnospirales; family Lachnospiraceae; genus Mobilitalea. Next base: position 4,728 of record DATMUM010000012.1, on the reverse strand, counting down.
GCAAAGCCCGCTGCTGATGAAAATATAATAGAGGAAAATACAACTGCTACAGTTACAAGAATACTATTGAATACATAACGGCTCATTGGAATGCCTGCCGTTCTTGATGCTTTAAATAATTTTGTGAAATTATCTAACGTTGGTCTTGATACGAAAAACTTAGGTGGGAATGCGAATAATTCATCCATGGGTTTGAATGCATGATTGAATATGAATACGATCGGAAGTCCCATAAATAAAACCAGCGGTAATATAATCAATATAATCTTAATCTGCCCCTTCTCGAACTTCTGGGGATTAATTCGATTGCCTTTATATGCCATAACAGGGCCTCCTTCCTAATCTTCTTTAAACAGCTTCTTAGAGATTCCGGAAAACAAATAAACGATTCCTAGAAGTACTACAGAAACTGCTGCTGCATAACCCATCTCATAACGGATAAATCCGTAATCCTCGATATGGTTAACAATTAATTGTGCCGAATAACCCGGTGTCGGATTACCTGCCAGCTGTGAGCTAATAAAGCCGGTCTGGAAGGCATTAACGATTGCCATAACGGCAGCAAATAACATCTGAGGTTTCATGTTCGGTATTGTAATATAGAACATTTCCTGGAAACTGTTCCTGACACCATCGATCGCTGCTGCTTCATATAAGGTCTCATCTGAGTTCAGTATTGCAGCCAGGATTGCAAGAAAGCCTACACCCATACTGCTCCATAAACCGATAATGATTACAATCAGTAGCAAATACTTAGCATTTACCATCCAGATAATCGGATCAGTGATAATTCCTAGGTGAATTAACCAACTGTTAATGTAACCTGTCTGATCTCCTGAGAACATAACCTTCCATAATACTGTCATGGCAACACCGGAGGTCATACTTGGTGAATATAAGATTAAAGCCAAAATCGTTCTCGGCACCTTGGAAAGCTGTGCCAGTGCCCAGGCAAGCAGGAAGGATAATACGTAACCTCCCGGTCCTACGATGAGTGCAAACTTTACTGTATTCGGTAATACATATTGCATGAAGACTTCATCTTTTGTTATTAAGTTTATATAATTTATAAATCCAGTAAATCCCGGAAATTCTATTGCATTAAAATTTGTAAAAGATAATAATACTGCAATGGCAATGGGAACTAAGATAAATACTAGGAACAGGAGTGCATACGGAAAGAGGAACACATAAGCTGAGTGGTTTGCATTTTCTCTCCTGCCAATTGATGTTTTACGTTTCATTGTTAGTCCCCCCATTAATTCGTTTTTCCAAGAATTCGATTTACTGTATCAATATTAGGAACAGTGTACTCTTTCACTACTTTTCCGTTCTTTATATAACCAAATTCCTCGAGCTTACGTTCTGTTTCACGGTTAATAACTTTTACTGCTTTATCAATACGTGTACGTAATGTCTTACCGTTTACTACAATGTCGTTAAAGGCATTGCTGTATTCTCTTTCTAACATATAAGTACCGAGAATTCTTGGAGCTTCCATTACCCAGGTGGATTGTTCCATAATTACTTCTTTATCCTGTGAATCCCAAGGTAGTTGTTTGAAGGCTTCCAGATTAGCAGTGTTCCACATGTACTCATCACCATAACTGATCTGTAATGTCTGACCATATTCGGACTGAACATCAGCGGAGGACCACCATTTCATGAATTCCCAGGCTTGCTTTTCACGGTCTTCATTCGATTTAAACAATACGGTACTTTCTGCTCCGCCTGCGCTGTAACGAAGAACATTACCATTCGCATCCTTAACGCCAGGCATAGGAGCGATATCCCAGGATTCTGCTATTTCAGGAGCAGCATTCAGTATCAGGTTATATGCACTGTAATCTGCGATACCAATCGGGATATCTCCATTTCTGAAATGCTGATAAAAGTTCGGGATATCTACCGGTAAGTTATAAATCGTAAATAATTCCGTCAGCTGGGTGATACCTTTAATGGAGGCTTCACTGTTCAGCGTGGTATCACCTGCATAGGTTCCATAAAGACTTCCACCGTTCTGGAATAGTAATGGTGTAGTACCGTGGAAGTTTCTCATTGCCGTCATACCTGCTGTCGGATAATAGAAATTCAAACCTCTCATCTGAAGTTCAGGAAGCATATTGACAACGTCATCTATGGTATCCGGAACCTTAAGGCCTAACTTATCCAGGATATCTGTTCTGTAGAACAGTACCCAGAAGTTCATGGTCTCAGGAAGAGCGTAAATTCCATCTCCGATGGTTGCAGGGATATGAAGACCTGCCTGGTAACGGTTCGCAATTTCTTTAAAGTCATCAAATTCTGTCAGATCTTTGAGTGCTCCTCGAATTGCTAAGTCAAAGGGTATTGCATAATTAATACCGGTAGCAATATCCGGTGCATTGCCGGAGGAGTTCGCAAGTATTAGCTTATTTGCATCAGTGATAACTGATAAATCAACCTGAATACCAGTCTGAGGTGTAAACTGCTCATCGATCATCTTCTGCATGATTTCAACATATTGTCTCGGACGGCTAACCCAAACCTGAAGATGATTCTTGTTAACGTTAGAGGTTGAATAGCTCTGATTGAAGAAGGAAGAAACAAAACGCTTAACGCTCATAAACAGACCAGAGAAAAATCCGATTTTACTAGGAAGCTTAGCGCTGTCCTGGTATAGATAAATCCGATCAATGGATAATCTGTTCTTATTTAAATTATCAATCATGTTAGCCAGATATTGGTTCGCAGAGTTGGTACTCGTTGATAATTCACCAACACGATAAGGTATATCATCTGGATTCTTCGCTAAATCGGTTAATACTCCGGATGCAACTTTTATATAGCTGAAGCAAGCAATATTATCTACATTCGAGCTATACTGTTTCACACTGTCACGAAGTACGTTGAGCTCGTCCACCCATCCGTTTAAGCGGCTCTCAAGGTCTGGAATATATTTTGTTAATTTTAAATCACGGTATTTATCTTTATTGGTACCTGCTACTTTTGTTATCTCCAGTGATAAGTCATTGATTTCGCTCATAATTTTAGAAACGCCTTCTAAAACCTGCCTAACATTATCAATATTGATCGTAAAGGAAATTGTATGGGTACCTTCCTCTAAATAAACACTCAAATTCTTATCTGAGCCGTCCTGAAGGGAAATTGTCTTATATTTTGTTGTATAATCGAAGTGATATGCTTTAAAGGCTGTATTTGGTACTGCTCCGTCAATTGCTACGTCAAGAAAAACCGGGAAGCCATTCTTATCAGACTGGATATAATTTAATCCAACATTATAATATCCGGCTTTCTCTACTGTGAATTCGTACGTTACCTTCTGACCTGGATCCTTAAAGGAATCCTTATCAATGGTATTCAGTACAGTTTCACTTACTTTATAAGGTGCTACTGCTGTATCAAATTCTGCTACGGAACGAATGGAGGAGTCATTGCGATATTTAAAATCCTCTCCTTGAATTGTAATTAATTCAGAACCGGGTGCTGCTTCGGAGGATGTATACTCAGGGGTCTGAGTGACTTTCTCCAGATACATATTACCTAATAAAATACTTCCTTCTGATACATTCAGTGTTACCTCGTTATGGCCTTTCTGAAGCTCTAAAATCAATGGTGTTGAGTAACGATAACTCGCATCAAATAAATATTTGCTTTCCCACTGAACTAACTTATCAGGAATTGTAACTATTTCATTATTATAACGGTCGTAAGATTTTTCTGCCTTTGAAACCCAGGTAGACTCGAATAAAAGTCGTCTGGCTTCATAAAAGGGATATGTACCGTTTAGCTTCATTGATAATTCAGCTGGCAAAGTGGATTTATCATTGGACATATAATCAAAACGGTAAAAATATTGTCCAGCCTCAGGAACATCAAAGGAAAATGTTACTGTATCGCCAATTGTCATACTTACAACAGGGTTTTTATAATTGTTGTTATCCTCTGTTAAAGCTGCTGATCCTGTCCCAGATACAAACGCCTTATCTACTGCTATCTCATAGGGGTCACCCTGATAAAGGGATGCAGTATAGTTCTTGCTGACATTCGTATAATTGTTTGCGATAGATTCATTTACATAGGAATCCGGATTGTAAGTGGCTGTAGATGTCTGGGTATCTCCAGTTGTCTGGGTATTCGTCGTTGCAGCTCCAACCTCAGAAGCACTGACAGGAACGCTGCTAAATAATAGCGACGCAGTCATCATGATTGCCGCAATACGGGTGAAATACTTCTTATACATACTAACCTCCATCTGCGCGCATGAGCACATAATTAAATACGTTATAATTAACTATTCCCTCATTCTGATTCGTTCGTAGACGTGCCTAAAACATGCAGTGCAGCATGTTTTAAGTTAATCTCTTTAAACTGATGAGTTTTTTATAAAATGAATAGTTACTTCTCTATTTTAATTCAAGTTCAAGCTGTAATACACTGCATGCCGGAATGGTAAATCTGATTCCCTTATCTGTGACTGTGCATCCGTTAAACTCTGTAATCTGAACATTATTCGGATTTTCAAAGGTATTATAAGCTTTCATATCGCCCTTAAGGATGGTACCCTTTACTGATTTAACACCGGATTCAGCGAAAATTCCATCAATCTCATAGCTGTCGGAAACAGATAAGTTATTTAGTGTGATATGAACCTTACCATCCGCTGCCATGGATACCGATTCGTGAAGGTTCGGAACCATGTATTCCTTCTCGAGACCGATGCTCTGT
>DATMUM010000011.1:0-14329 GCA_035564175.1 Mobilitalea sp. | reverse complement strand
TCACCCTTTACTATCTTCAGATCCAGAACCGCATTATTACGAACATAGCTTCTACCTCTTGCAATACGGTTGCTGTAATCTGCATAGCTTTCCAGATTTTGATTCCAAGCCTTTCCCCACCAAATTTTCGCCAAGGTTCTTCCCTCTATTGTGATTGGTTGAAGATCCTTATTCTTTGTTTTCAACTTGGCCAATGCTTTCAACGACTTTGCTTTCTTTTCTGCTACTGATACATAAGGTGCAAATCCGTAATAAGTTATTTGCAATTTCATTGAAGTTCAGATATTGATCTATCAACTGTTCCTTTTCCATACCCAATACTTTTTTAGCATGCTTGATATCCTGCTCTTCTAGTATCCCCTTATGCATTTTACAGCAATTCCTGCATTTACTGCAGTCATACTCTGCGAACAATTCGTTATGCAATCTGAGAAAACGTTGATCTAAATCCTTTTCCTCTGCATGCATTTTTAAATAAGTACGGAAGCGATAATTCTCAGCTTCTTTTTTCTTTGCTTCGTCACGGACTTTATCCGGTGATAACATATAACTCTACCTCCCACAGCATTTTATATATTTCAGACCACTACCACAGGGACAAGGATCATTACGATTGACTTTTACACTTTTTTGTGTTTCTAACACATTCTCTGACTTAAGCTTTTTAACTGCTTCCTTTCCTGCTTCCTTAATCTCTTGATATCTCGTCAATATGATCCATGAATTCCTTCATCATCTTATCTGCAACTGTTTTTTTGCTGAAGATCGTCTTATCTGTTACCTTCCAGCTGCTCATATCCACCCTGATGTTAAATAATTTATTCATCAGCTGTCCATCATCCGATAGTTCTATAAAGGTCAATGTAACCTCAGTGCAGCTGCAGGTTGGATTGATACAATAAGCTTCATTGACAAATATATACGAACTCTGATTTGAAAATTGAACCACAATACGTTCCTTAGAGCAATTATCCGGGTTTATTTTCTCATATGTTAGTACACTGTTTAATATTTACGAACTCCTTTATAAAATAATTTTACTGATTCCGTTTTATTCTTATAATCTTCTTACACATCCTAATATATAATTTTATTCCTATTAAATCACCATTTTTACACATTCTATCATATATTTGATATTTAGGAAAGCACTATGCATTATCCTGTTAATATGATATCATAAAAACATTTGAATCAGGAAGGCTGATCGCGAAGCTAAAGACTTTATAATCTGCGAATTTAAACTAATTGATTAAGCTATAGACAATGAGGATGATATGAATAAAAAGACACTAAAAAAGGAAGCACGACTTCAATCTGCAAAATCATGGATATCAAATTATAATGGTAAGAACCTAGTGAGAGGTTACCGTAAACGTTATGGTGTTACACTGTTATGTGCTGCAGAGGAACTAAAAATATTAGGGATTGAGGTTTCTGATCAATACATCTCGCAGATTAAACTGGCTGAAGAAAATGTAAGAAAACAAAATGCTATTAAGAAACGTCTGAAAGAAGAAAAAAAGCTGCAGGATTTGTACCCTGATTCTGACGGCACTTATTATTTTATTGCTGGTTATACCTCTGGTGGTGCTCCATATGGAGTCACTTGGGAGGAGATGGGCATGACTCCTTATAACGAACCAGAAGATGCTTCTGATGAATTACCATTTTGAAGAATTTCATCCCTGATATTTGAATAAGAGCTTGCATCATATTAGTGACACAAGCTCGTAATAATTAATGATTTGTTAATTTAAAAGTTAATTCTCAAACTGCCTTCCAGTCTGATCCACTGTATACTCCGTATAGATCAACTTCGATACCGGCACAATCTCATACCCCATATCCTGTAGCCCACAATAATTGCTTCCAATGCATCTGGTGTATACATCGTGTGATTCAATTTATCGTAAGTATCTGCTGATACCACATCAAAATTAACTATTAATATTAATCCATCCTGGTTTTTAATCGTGATTGTTGAGGATCCGTTCTCCAGACCGGTAAGCTTTAGGCAAAAGACATTGTATTCATCGGTACAGAGAGCAGCACATGCATATTCACTGTGTGATACTATCTGATATGGTATCTCTCCGTTAAAAGCAATAGTCCCATAAAATTCTACCACTCCATCGCTTCCTTCGGACTATTTCTCAAACTGTCTACCCTCATGATTAACTGTATATGACCCGGTATAAATCAATTGAGAGATTGGTACAAGCTCATAGCCTTTTTCCTGCAATCCGGTTATGATCGCATCCAGTGCCTGCGGCGTATTCTTCGCCCCATTATGCATCAGGATGATGGAGCCGTTGCCAAGGTGTTTGTTATTTACGACCATTTTTATGATACTGTCAGTACCATAATCTTTCCAGTCCAAACTGTCAACGTCCCACTGAATCGTATAATACCCGCATTCTCTTGCTGCTCCCACTAAGGTATTATTATAGTCCCCATAGGGTGCGCGGAATAAAGTCATATCAATTCCGGTGAGCTCCTTGACACGGTTGTGGACCTTCATGATTTCGTCGATACACTGTTCCTTCGACAGTTGGGACATCTGTTTATGGTTTTCACTATGATTACCCAGGTCATGACCCGCTGCAATGATTGCCTTTACGTCATCCGGATATTTTGTCACCCAGCCGCCGGTTACGAAGAAGGTAACCTTTACATTATGCTTTGTGAGGATATCAAGGATATTCTTTGTATCATCGTTTCCCCAGGCCGCGTCGAAGCTCAGTGCTACCTTTCTCTCCTGTGTATCCACACAGTAGATGGGCAGATCTCTTTTGCTTCCCGTACTTGATACTGTGATAGCTCCAGGAAGAACCTTTATACCAAATCCGATAATCATGATTATGCTTAATACAACAACCCCTACTTTGAGAAACAAAGATGCGGTAGTTTCCGGCTTCTGACCAGGTTTCTGATCCATTTCCTGATTCAGTTCTGCTCCGTGTTTATCCTTACTCTCCATAGCCTCACCATATATTATGTTGTCTTACAATAATATATTAGGCACGGCTAGTTCAATATTCATTATCTCGCTGCTTTTTGGACCGGATCTTGTATTCCATCGGCGTTGCGCCATAGTGCTCTTTAAACAATTTATAAAAATAATTCGGCTTCATATAACCTAACCTGGCAGCTATTTCAGATACGGACAAGTCCGTATCCAGAAGCAGTCTCTCTGCCTCATTCAAGCGGATCCTGCAAAGCAGGTCCCGAAAGCTTTGCCCGGCCTGCTGTCTGATCAGCCTGCTCAGATAGTTTTCATGAAAATGCAAATCCTCAGCCATATCCTTGAGACTGATATACTGGTAATTCTTCTGAATCATCTGAATGATATTGGTGATATTTATTTCATCCTCAGCCGTATCGGTTACCAGTCTGAGATGATTGTGACTGATTCGCATAAGATCGATAAAAAGGACCGACAGCTTATGATCCGTCACCTGTTCCCAACCGGACCTTCTCTCAATATTCTCCGAAAACAGACGCGCCATGACATCATCAATCTTAAAATCCTCCGGCTGCAATACAACATAAGATGCATTAGAATAGTTCTTGTCAAGTGTATGAGTCAGGAACCTTTTTAATATAATATCATCAGCAAATTGCATATAATCGCTCAGGTGAATGCTTTCAAAAGGAATCATACATTTTATGATGATATCCTCATCGTTTTGCGCCTTAATTCCATGGATTACATTCTGGTTAACTATGCATAGCTCTTTTTCTCTCAGCTGGAACATTGTATTATCATTATGGATATAGTAGCTGCAGCTTCCCCGATACACATAATCCAGCTCCAGATAAGTATGCTTATGATAATACATCTGGCTTTGCACATCATGCCTGCTGATATCGAAGCAGCTGATTTTCTTAACCGGTACATCCTTCTTACTGATGAGCTCGTTGATATCGGAGCTATGGAATTTCTCCATCTGATTATTTTTGATCAGATAATTGACATACCCCCGCATCACATTGGTCATGACAAATTCATCCTCAAATATCTGCATCAGGCCTTTATCCATATTCCCTTTAATTATCTTATCCTGCTGGTTGATCAGATCTAATAATTCCTTCTCATTCACATGAACCTCCACGCTGCTGTCAGGCAGTTTATCTCCTCAGACGTAATAATAAAGCCGTTGAAATACCTAAAGATATTATAGCTGAGACAGGAAAAGAATACCATACTCCATTTATTCCATACAGATAAGACATTAATACAATGACCGGTGCAAAGCACAGGAAATAATTACATAAGGATAAAAGCAAGGATACCTTTGCATTTCCGGTAGACTGGAAATATGCAGTCTGAATCATATAAATGCCTTGAAAGACAAGGCCCATACTCGTTATTTCTAAGATACTGCTTCCCATGGTGATGACCATTGTATCTGTACTGAATACCGGTATTATGTAGTTGGAAAGGAAAAGCAACATCACAGATACCAGAGCTCCATAACATCCCGCTATGCAAGAGGCAAGTTTCAACGTATCTCCAACTCTTTGTTTTTTACCGGCTCCGTAATTATAGCCAATGATGGGCTGAACTCCCTGCACTATTCCCTGAAGCGGAATTATCATAAAGGTACTGATTTTATTCACAATACCATAGGAACTAATGGCATAATCTCCACCATAATGCTTTAGTATGTTATTAATGAGGATGATTGTAATACTATTGCCTGCCATCTGCAAAAAAGAAGGAATACCAATTGATACGATTTCTCTTATAATTTTGGCATCCGGACAGAAATGATGCAGCTTGATTCTTAATTGGCTCTTACCGGAAAAAAAGAAAAAATATAAGCTCATAGCGACTGATACGCACTGGGATAATACTGTAGCAATTGCAGCACCTTGAACACCAAGCTTGAATGCAAAGATGAATATCGGGTCTAATATGATATTAGCACCTACGGGTATTACCCATAAATACATGGCAAATTTACTGTTGCCTTCAGCACGTATCAGACTGGAGAAGCCGGTACTTGTCACTGCGCCTAACAGAATAATTCTGGTATATTCCTTCGCATAGGGCATCAACTTCTCAGTAACACCCATACCATATAGCATGCGATCCATAAATACTAATCCTGCAATCGTTATAATGATTGCAACCGTCCAGAAGAATCCAAAGGTGTTGGCAGCAACACGACTGGCCTTCTCTATGTCCCTTCTCCCAAGCGCTCTGGATATTACCGAAGCTGCTCCGCTGCCTATGGTACTGCTGATGGCAGACAGCAGTATGAATAACGGGAAGGTAATGGCTAAACCGCCTGCTGCTAAAGCACCTATTCCTCTGGAGATATAGATAGTATCTATGATATTGTATAGGTTATAGGATAAGATTCCGATAACAGAAGGGATCGACATCTTACAAATCAGCTTACCTATGGTTCCTTCTCCTAAGGATGAATACTTCTTTTCCTCCATCATCCTCCTCCAATTACTCCTGCTCCAGCTCTTTTAGATGCTTCATGACAAAGCTTTTCGAGAGCGAACCTTGAATGAAGCTATATAAAAAACCATAACGGAAGGTTTCCATTGCCATAATCGTCCAGATATAAAGGGCATATAAGGATAATCTGATTTCGTCCTCCTTCGTAATATTGGGGCTGATCATAGCGGCTTCTGAATATGCCTTCCAGAAATTGCTTTCGTTTGTGATTCCTTTTATCAGCATAAAGGCAGGAGGAAAATCAGCAAAGGGATCTCCCCAGAAGGCCCGTTCAAAATCAATGATTCCTTCGATCACATATTGGTCCCCATCCTTTTTCAGGAATATGTTCCCTGGCCATAAATCATAATCTATTAAAGCCGGCTCCTTGATATTCTCCAAATAAACTGCTTTCTTTTGCAGCATTTGTTCAATCCGGTCGTAAGGTAATTTCACCTTGTGGGTTCTGCCATCCTGCAAAATCATATCCATCATATGTAAAAAGGCTTCTTTCCAGGTCTGATACTGATACTTCTGATTATCTGTAAAATAACCGAAATAGTTCCCCTTGATCTGATGAAGCTGGGCAAAGTAGGAAGCCAGTTCCATTTTTATCTTCTCCAGATTGTCTTTGCTCAGTTGTTTCATGACTTTATTCATTGCCACGCCTTCCAAAGCTGTCATGAAAAAGTAATTACTGGGAATATGTTTTTTACTGAAATCATAGCTTAAGATACGAGGAGCGGGAATATGCGTCTTTTCAGAAACCAGCTTATAAACCTCGACCTCCGTTGGCATGGGGTCCTGTTCGTAGGTTAAGGTTCGAGTTCCTGGTGCCAGGGAAACCTTTAACACGATCTTATCCTTTTCCTTGCTGCGTTCAATCAGATACGCCGAGTTAAACATACCGCCTTTTAACTCAACTATATTGCTTACTTCACAGCTATCTCCAAAGTTAACCTTGACCAGTCTCTTTATCTGCTCTTCTGATAATAAATTCTTCGTATTACTCTTCAATCCGCTACCTCCCATAATCAAATGATCCATAGTTCTACTTCATATTGTAAATGAGAATAGTCCGATTACAATCCTTAAATATGACCTCTGCTATCCTTTAATATGACATATTAATAAAAGTATACCTGGGTATAGTCCTGCGTCGAGAGTAGCTAAAAAACTAGTTGGTTTTTTAAAGAGTTTTTATATCAATATAATTAGGGTGTAACAAGTCCTTTTTCAAAAAGCCATTCGTCAATTTGTACAAATTAACCACATACTATATTGCTTAATATGGTGTAAAACTCATTTTTTAGCTCTTAATCCTTTAGTCATATAAAAACTGCTGTATCTATTACTTTTGATACAGCAGCCAAGACATTACATATTTACATGATCCGATCAATCATGACATTCATCGGAATTAACATTAACAATATTCTTTCATATAATCACCATGCGCAGCAATCAGTTCATCGCACATCTTAACTATATCATCTATGGATAATTCAGCTGCTGTATGCGGATCTAACATAGCAGCCTGGTAAATATTCTCCCTGCGTTTTGTGATTGCAGCCTCGATGGTTAACAGCTGGACATTGATATTTGTCATATTCATTGCTGCCAGCTGTACCGGTAATCGGCCGACATGACAAGGATGAACTCCCAGTGCATCCACGAGACAGGGTACTTCCACACAGGCATCCGAAGGAAGATTATCAATGAGACCTGTATTTAATACATTTCCGCCGATTTTAATCGGCTTATTCATAACCACAGCTTCCATGATAAAAGATGCGTATTCCTGAGAACGCTCATGAGTGATCTTTCCATCCTGTAAAATGCTATTCTTCTCATTTTCCCAGCCTTCAATCTGGTTCACGCATCTCCTCGGATATTCATCCAGCGGGATATTGAAACAGTCAATCATTTCCGGATAGCCCGACTTAATAAAGAACGGATTATATTCCGAATTATGCTCACTGGATTCCGTACAATAATAGCCCAGATGCTTAATATACTCATAGCGGATCATATCCCAGTGCTTTTCGCTGGCATTTTTATGTAACGCACGCTTCTTTATCTCAGGATACAGATCATTACCATCCTTATCTCTGATTTCCAGAAGCCATCCCATATGATTAATTCCGGCAATCAGCTCATTCCTGCCTTCCAATTTATCTTCCATTCCAAGATTTCTTAATAATCCGTCGGAGCAAACCTGTACACTGTGGCATAAACCTACAGTCTGAATCTTTGTAAATCTCTGCATGTATCCGGTGAGAATAGCCATGGGATTGGTATAATTCAAGAATAATGCCTTTGGACAGACCTCTTCCATATCTCTTGCAAAATCCCGCATGACAGGGATTGTCCTAAGTCCCCTCATAATGCCGCCAATCCCCAGCGTATCTGCAATCGTTTGTCTTAGGCCATATTTCTTCGGAATTTCAAAATCGATGATGGTACAGGGATCATAGCCACCTACCTGGATCGCGTTAACTACAAAATCTGCGTCTCTTAAGGCATCCTTCCTTTGATTTACACCCAGGTACACCTTAATATTCGCCCTTGAGGAATTAATGTTTTTGTTGATAGCCTTCAGAATAATCTCTGATTCCTCCAGCCTTTTGGCATCAATATCATATAACGCAATCTCTGCATCGGCAAGAGCCGGCGTACACATGCAATCGCCCAGTACATTCCTTGCAAATACTGTACTTCCGGCTCCTAAGAATGTTATTTTAACCATATTTGTCTTCTCCTTAATTATTGTATTTTGATAACAATAATTATATAATGATATTGAAATGTATTCTTTGTCATATGTTTCGAAAAATTGTCATTATGTTGAATAATCTGTCTGCCAATCACCATGATACCGGGTGATTTATTCTATTAAACTATAGCCGCAGGAAGGAGCTTACCATGAGACAGTTCCCCATAGAGGAAAATAAAATTATACTGGATAAATCTCTGATTCTTTACCACTGCGGACATGAGCAGTGCAAACCTTCCCATTCCTTTGGTCCCGCGATCCGTCCGCATTATCTTTTTCACTATATCCTGCACGGGCAGGGTAATTATTATGTAAATGGTTCCACATATCATTTGCAGGGAGGACAAGGCTTTCTGATCTATCCCGGGATAACCACATTCTATGCCGCTGATGATCAGGATCCCTGGGAATACTGCTGGATTGGCTTTGATGGATATGAGGTGAATTCCATCTTACAAAACTGTGATCTGTCACAAACAAGTTTAATTTTTACAGATCATAACAACAGCTCCCTGTGGGAGGATTTTATGGCATTAATCAATGTTTATTCGCAGCATCAGGGAAATGAATATACATACCTGGGATTGTTATACCGGTGTTTCTCTCAAATGTATCAATACACCAAAGCTTCTGAGAAGCTACAGCTTGAAAGCTATATGCGTAAGGCTTTGGACTATATTCATCATAATTATACCTACGATATTAAAATAACCGATATAGCTCAAATTCTCAGCATCGACCGTACCTATCTCTATAAGCTTTTTATGCTTTATAGGAATACTTCACCGCAGCAGTATTTAATTGAGTATCGGCTAAAAATTGCACAGAAGTTGCTCAGGGAATCTGATTTATCCGTTACGGAGGTCGCATATTCCTGCGGTTTTAAGGATGCATCTTCCTTTAACAAGCATTTCAAAAACCACTTTCATACCACACCGATGAAATACCGCTCCAATACAGAGAAGCAAAATCATGCAAACAAAGAAACCCGGAGTCTGCTGTAAGCTGTTTTCAAGCAGCCACCGGCAGATCCCGGGTTCTGGATTTCTACTAACATTTTTCCCTACTGCTGAAGCGTCTCAAGATATCCCAATCTCAAGGCTCCCATGATGCCAGGATCATCGCCCAGGGCAGGAGGAATAATGTAATTATCAATATTTTTCAAAATAGCTTCTGAATTCAAATATCCGTTCAAATTAGCGATTACATTCTTTCTTACCAGCGGAAATAATTGAGGTTGATGCATAACTCCGCCCCACAGAATAATCTTATTCGGTGAAAGGGTTAAGATATAGTTCGTAACTGCCTGAGCGATATAATTAGCCTCTAGCTCCCATACCTCGTCCTGCTGTGCCAATTCATGACCCTTCTTGCCCCAACGTCCTTCAACGGCAGGCCCTGCGGCCAGACCTTCTATACAATTCGAGTGATAGGGACAGGAACCCTTGTATTCATCGCCTTTTTGCCTGCTGATTAAGATATGCCCTGCCTCCGGATGGATCAGACCGTGAAGGGGTTTTCCACCAATGCAGATACCTACACCTACTCCTGTACCGATTGTGATATAGATGGATACGTCGCAGTTTCTTGCTGCTCCCCAGGTAGCTTCCCCAAGAGCCGCACCGTTCACGTCCGTATCAAATCCTACCGGAACCTTAAGAGCCTCCTGAAACGCTTTTACTATATTATAATTACGCCATGCTAACTTGGGAGTGCTTGTGATAGACCCGTAAGCAGCAGAATTTTTATCCAAATCTATAGGTCCAAAGCATCCTATACCAAGAGCTTCTATTCCTTCCGATTGAAAAAATTCAACCATCTTAGGAATCGTTACCTCCGGTGCTTCTGTTGGAACTGTTAATCTCTTGGTTATTTCTCCATTTTCATTACCTATGGCACATACCATTTTTGTGCCGCCGGCCTCAATACCACCTAATTTCATGTTTCTCCTCCCGATATTCTGCCACGTATTTTTCGTGTTTTTTTGTTAGGTCTTTAACTATGCTATGCTGATGATATTCTTGTATGTTATTCCTATATCATATTCATTATCTAAGTTAGACCGATTATATCACATTTGTCCATTATCGACTAGATGCCTTGTATGAAATATTTTCTCTTTTATCATCCTTCCAGCTGGTAACTAGAGTTGAGCTGGTAGCTAGAGTTGGGCTGGTAGCCAGAGTTGAATACGCTGCGAATATCTGATCCACCGATAACTGTCATTTTAACGTTAACCTCCACTTTGCGACTCTTTTGCATGAAAAGAATTTCCCACACCAGCGGTGCCAACTGCATTCATGGGATATGGATTTGAGCCCCAGTGGTACCAACTGCATCCATGGAATATGGATTTTGCCCCAGCCAACAGCATACATCCATTTTTTCTGATTAACTCCTTTATACATAATACAAGAGATTCTTCAGTAATAAAGAATCTCTTGTATTTAGATTATTAATTTTATTGTCAGTTATTATTAATGGTTCACTATTTAATACGATTTACACTCACGTCATCTGCAAAGATAGCACTTCCCGCTTTTCCTTTGGTATGGAACTGAACCGTTAATTTTCCGTTCTTAACCTCAACATTTGCAACTTCAACTCTGGTATATTTATCAACATCATCTTTTGTTGAAACTACAGTACCTGCTGAAGCATCATTATCCTTTACAATAAATTCTGCAGTTTCCACATCGCCCAATACCTGCACATATGCAGATACGTTATATACGCCATTGGGTACTTCAAGGGTCTGCCAGGTGTTTACTTCATAATCGCTGTCACCAGTCCAGTGAGTCAGATGATAGGTTCCAGTATGAGCTCCGCCGTTGGACTCTGTATAGCTGATTGCGTCATTATCTGTCTGCCAGTCCGTATGTACTCTTGTATCTGCACCGTCTTCAAAGGAAGCATTCTTAACCAGGTTCGCACCTGATACCTTTACATCATCAACAAAGATAGCACCTCCGGCTTTTGCTTTCGTATGGAAGTTAACCGTTAATTTACCATCCTTAACTTCTACATTCTCAATGACAGCCTTGGTATATTGATCTTTACTGTCAATGGTTGAAACAACAGTTTCATTAGTGCCGTCGTAATCCTTGGCAGAGATTTCAGCTACTTCTACATCGCCTAACACCTGTACAAATGCAGATATGTTATAGATACCATTCGGTACTTCAATTGTCTGCCAGGTGTTTGCCTCAAAATCGCTGTCACCGCTCCAGTGGGTCAAATGATAGGTTCCGGATTTTGCACCACCATTGCTTTCGGTATAGCTGACTGTCTCATTATCTGTCTGCCAATCCGTATGAACTCTGGTGTCAGCACCATCTTCAAAGGAAGGATTCTTTAGCCAGTTGTTATACAGGATATCTTCTTCCTCTTCGACTACGACTGGCGCTTCATTCCAGGAATTATCCCAGGTTTCGTCTGCAGAAGGTTCGCCGTCTGTGGGCTCATACTCCGAGGTATCCTTAATCTGTTTTACTTGCGTTGTATCAGTTGTTGTATCCGTTGTTGTATCTGCAGCTGCGGCTGCAGTAGGCGCTGCTGTAATATCAGCAGAAGCCGCTTTATCTCCAGCATTTTTTGAACTGCATGCTGTGAAAGAAAAGGCTAATACTATTGTTAAAACAATTGAAACAGCGAAACGTACCATTTTATTCATTTTCATAATTAAGCCTCCTTATAGTTTTTATCATATTACAATCTTCAGCAAAAACCGGTATCATACGTATATCAAAGCTTATTTCCTTATCATTTACTCTATATTGCTCCAGAAGCTCCGGACCACAGCTTGCCGAGCCTATGCCCTGCATCTTGTAATCCAGATTGACAAAGGTTTCATCACGTCTTTTTAATTGATAATTATGGCTTGCATTGGTTAAGTCCATAGCAGTATAATGCATCGCATTAAAGGAAAAGGAATTCTTGGAGGTAAACAGAAGACCCCGTCCGAGCTGATCCGTAACAACTGCATAGTCCGTTGCATAATGACTACCATTCTCCTGTGGAACGATGTAATCAACAAATAACTCATCAACGGTAGTCTTAAACTTACTCTTATAAGCCAGTCTCCATTTATCCGCATAACTCTCTGCACTTCCGTAACCAAAATATTCAACAGCTTCATTCCCCTTCGGCATGACAACCTCCAGACCATATCTTGGCAGGCACGGGAGCTTTTCCTTTACCTTTGCTGCTGTATTAATTATAATTGCGCTATCCTTGCATACGGTATAAGTACACTTCTGCTTTAAGACAGGCATTCTTGAGTAGCTGCCCAGGGACATTTCGACTTCCAATTGAAGGCATTTCTCAGATTTTTCTGTAACCTTCACGTCGTAAATATGAGTGGTCGCCTTATTCAGCGCTTCATCATACCAGACACCGCGAAAGCTGTCGTTATCAATCGGAGCTCTCCAGATATTGAATTTCATTGGTTCGGCAAGCAGTTCAATACCGTTATAGAGCAAAGAGGTAAAAGTACCGAGTCTCTTATGAAACGTGTACCGGAATTCGTTACCTTCGATGATATAATGGTTCTTTTCTTCCATAAGTACCAATTCATCACTTGGCTGGCAGTCATAAGACAATACTTTTTCAAGCTGAGATGATAAAACTGTTTCCATCATCTGCTTTGTTCCATGATTCAGCTCTGTTTCTTGCTTTAGCTCTGTTCCCTGTTTTAGCTCTGTTCCCTGATTCAGCTCTGCTCCCTGATTCAGCTCTGTTCCCTGATTCAGCTCTGGTTCTTGCTTCAGCTCTATCTCTTGCTTCAGCTCTTTTTGAAAAAATCCAATTTCATATCGATTACCTGGTTGAAATGTACAGTTGTTCTGAATAAAGCGAATCAGAAGATAGTAGTTTCCCTCCTTTTCAGGAAGTGTATAACCAATATCGAAGGTTTTACTTTCTCTTGGTCTAATCCCTGCAATATCAATCGTTCCGCACTGGATTACATCTCCATCCTTCTCTAAGATCCATTCTGCTGTTATTCCATCTGTAGTAATAAAATCATACCGGCTTATCAAGGTAACCTGATTGGATTTCATTTCATCAAAATTAACCTTAATCGGTGAGTAAACCTGCTTTAATTCCAGCAGACCGCTGCTGGGTTTTCTGTCCGGCGTAACCAGTCCGTCGATGCAGAACGCTCCATCATTGGGCTCGTCATGAAAATCACCGCCACGGGCAAAATATCTGATACCATCCTGAGTTTTTGTCTCAATACCATGCTCCGTCCATTCCCATACAAATCCACCAGCCAGCCTGTCGCTGCTATAAAACAGCTCCCAGTAGTCATTGAGATCACCCGGTCCATTGCCCATGGCATGGGAATATTCACACAAAACAAGGGGTCTGGTATCCAGGGACTTCGCTAAGAATTCATCCCTGATCCAATCGATTGAGGCATACATACGGCTGAAAATATCACTGATATACTTTATCTTCGGATTTAATATTTCAATGTATTCTCCTTCATAGTGAACAATCCTTGAATCATCTCTTTCCCTTACCCAGTCCGACATACTCTCATGATTTGGACCATCGCCGGATTCATTTCCCAGGGACCACATGACCACACTGACACTGTTCTTATCTCTTTCAAACATTCTCTGGATTCTGTCTATGAATGCTTTATGATAGCTTTCCAGCTCCGGCATCATGGATGCATAACCAGCATAGCCCGTTCCATGAGACTCTAAATCCGCTTCATTGATGACATAGAAGCCCATTTCATCACACAGCTGTAAAAATCTTGGATCGTCGGGATAATGTGATGTCCGGATTGCATTGATATTATGAGCCTTCATAATCAACAAGTCCTTACGCATATGTTCATAGGGTATCGTATGACCTAAATTCGGATGAAACTCATGGCGGTTCACACCTTTGAATTTAATATTAACACCGTTATAATAGAGAACTGAGCCACGGATTTCGATCTTACGAAAGCCTGTCTTGAATTTAATCGTCTCTTCTCCATAAACGATATATAAAGTATACAAATCAGGGCTTTCAGCAGACCACAACAAAGGCTTTTCCACCTGTAATCGGAAATTTCTTTCCCTCTTTGTGCAATT
>DATMUM010000010.1:0-9397 GCA_035564175.1 Mobilitalea sp. | reverse complement strand
TGGTTATAACCCCGTGGTAAATTAAAAGCCATCCCTCATCCGTCTCAATGGGTACGGGTCCGGGTCCGATCTTGGTGGACTGCCAGGCGGACTCATCACCTTTATATGCCGACATCACATGTCTGTGGTGCCCCCAGTATTCCAGGTCTGCACTCTGACTATAGAAAATATCACCAAAGGGCGTATGACCATTATCACTCGGTCTGCTTAACATACCATACTTGCCATTAAGCTTTCTCGGAAATAGAACACCATTACGGTTATAAGGTAGAAATGCATTTTCCAGCTGGTAAAAGGTTTGGAAATCAAAAGTATATCCCACTCCGATGGTAGGTCCATGATATCCGTTGCACCAGGTGATATAATAACGGTCTTCGATAAAGCATACTCTTGGATCATAACGATACTCTCTATTCAGTATCTCTTCATCGTCACCCAGGAACGTAATCGGAGTCTCATTAATCTCCCAATCAATTCCATCCTTACTAACACCTGCGTACAAGTCCATACTTACCGCTTTACTGTCGCAGCGGAAAACACCGGCAAATCCTTCCTTATATTGTATCACTGCACTATTGAAAATACTATTTGAACTTTGAATTTCATCCCGCTGTATAATTGGATTGCTCTGATACCGCCAGACCGGCATTTTGTATCCGACGGGCTTCTCCTGCCATGGTATGGCAGGCAAAGCACTTCCTATGATTCTGCTCATTCGTTATGCCTCCTTAGCTTTAATGCAAGATGAATTAGCAAGCTAATTCACTTGTCATGAATAGAGGCTGTTGCAAAATGGATGGATATTCGTTTGCAACAGCCTCTATTTACAACTTAATCTTTCACTATTTATTTATACATTGCATCGATCTGAGCTTGTGCTTCTGTCAAAATGGTCTGGAAGCCTGCTGCGTCCAATTCGGTTCTGAGTGTTTTCACTAATTCTCTCGGATCTTTTGCTCCGGTTAATAATTCACTGCGGTATTTCTGGTAAACAGCACTGCAGTTAGCCAGCTCTGTCTCAATCTTGGTGGTATCCAAGGTAAAGCCTAATAATACGGACGGTTTTGCATTCGCATTCAATTCTTTAACTTCATCCCACTGGTTAAAATCTGCATCGGAAAGCTGGGATACGTTAAAGAAGGTACCCTGGGTATATCCTGCCATGTTCCAGTCACTGTTTAACTTCTCAATTTTGCCGTCAGCTGTATAGTTGAAGTTCTCTCCTTCAAGTCCATAATAGAAAGCGTCTCTGACATGAGAATCCAAATTTACTAACTGCAGGAATTCAAGGCATTTCTCAGGATATTTACTTCCTGAATAGATCGCATTCAAGGAACCACGTACGGTATCATTGGATACGATTGTGTCACCGAATTGAGCAGCAACTGCTTCAACACCCATGTTAGGTCCCCAGGTAGTCTTAGCAGCACCTGACCAGCCCTGGGCTGTGAATACCATTCTGTAGCTCGGTGTCTCAGCTAAGGTCGGAGCATCAGCATTAATTATGCCGTCCTGATACCACTCATGCAGGGTATCCAGTTGCTTAAGTACATCCTCCTGTTCAAATACACTGACAACCTTACGGGTATTATCATTATATTTCACGCCGATTGCAGGCAGTCCCGCACCCATCTGATCATAATCAGCAGTTACCATTCCTACTCCATCAGAACCAAGTACAAAAGGAGCTGTTCCTTCGCCGTCCTTAACTTCCTTTAATTTGGCAGTCAGATCAGAAAATGCTGATACATTCTGATAATCTATACCATATTTGTCAACGATTGATTTATCCCAAACAAAATATTGTGTAGCTGAACTATCCTTATAGGTAGGTATTGCATAAGTCTTACCATCAACGGATACTGCATCCCAATAATCCTTGGGGATATAACTGTACAGATCGGGAGCTGCTGTCTTTACTAAATCTGATATATCCAGAAATGCGCCTAATTTAGCAGCTGCATTATACTTCGTTCCATCGGTAAATAAAATATCATAATATTCACCGGAATTGAGGATTACATTTCTTCTGTTGTCCCAGTCACCCCAGGAAACTACTTCTACATCGATATTCACACCAATTTTTTCTGCCAGATATTCATTGATGTGCTTCTGCCATGCTTCATAATTAGTTGGCATTCCGCCACCTACCGTAATCCACTTTAAGGTAACAATCTGATCATTCGCTGCACTTGTATTGGCATTTGCATCTGTTGTATCTGTCTGCTGTGTATCGTTATTGCTGTCAGCAGTATTTGTATTAGTGTCTGTTGTAGCATCTTTATTGTCCCCATTTTTTGCGCATCCTGCGAAAGATGCCACAAGCATTAAGATTGTTGCTAATAAAGCAACTGCCTTTCTTAGTTTCATAATACATCCTCCTTTAAATTCTAAACTCCATTTATATAGACTTTCCGGACTAACATTCTGCTCAGGCCTTTAAGCAGAAGCCTATTCCCGGAAAGAAAATATCTTTAGCCCTTGATTGCTCCAATTGTCAAACCCGAGATGAAGTATTTCTGGAAGAAGGGATAGGCACAGGCAATCGGAACCACAATGATAATAGCAATTGCCATTCTTGCCCCTTCCTGAGGCATTAAATTCTTATACTGCTGAAGTGACAAGCCTGCGGTAGGATTGCTGGCGAGATACTGAATATTCCTCTGTATACTGTTTAGCAGTGCCTGTAACGACAGCAAATCTTTATTCGTGATATATAATGAGGATTGAAACCAGTCATTCCAGTAACCAAAACAAAGGAATAAACCAATGGTTGCTATTACCGGCTTTGAAATAGGAATTACGATTCTTGAGAAAATATTCAGCTGGGAGGCTCCGTCAATTTTAGCTGACTCAATGATGGAATCCGGTATTGTAGTTCGAAAGAAGGTCTTGCAAATGATTACATTAAACGATGATACTGCCAACGGTAGAATCAATGCCCAGACACTATTTTTGAGTCCGAGAAGATTGGTATTAACGACATAAGAAGCAATCATTCCTCCGTTAAAGATCATTGGGATAAAAACTAACCAGGAGAGCATAGCGTTTAACTTATAGCCCGGTCTTGACAGGACATAGCCCATCGTGGTTGTTAATATTACACCAAGAGCTGTACCGGTACCGGTTACTAAAACTGATATACCCAAAGCCTTTAGGATTGTTGCCTTCTCCCTCCACAGGAACAGGTAGGAATCCAGCGAAAATTCTTTTGGAATCATCTGATAACCGTATTTCGTAATGGATGCCTCCGATGAAATCGAAATAATGAAAACAAAGACCACCGGTATGATGCAGATCAGCGCCAGGAGAACGAATATAATATTAAAGATTAGATTCGCTGTTTTAGAGATCCGGTTCAATTTCATATTGTCCTCAGCTTCTTTTCTATTTTTCATTAACTACCTCCAGATTCTTTAAGCTGTTTATTAAGCTGTAAGTTATATATTAAGTTTTAAGTCAATTATTTAGCTTTAAGTTATTTATCACGCTTTAGACTATTAAATAATTGCATTGTCACGATCAAGCTTCTTCACAATCCAGTTCGCAGCCAGGATGGTGATGCAGCAGGCTACTGACTGGAAGAAGGTGGCAGCAGCTGTCATACCGATTGGATTGGATTGCTGTAAAGCATTAAATACGTAGGTATCCAGCGTAGTCACTGTATTATATAAGGATCCGGTAACTCCTCTGGGGATTTGATAGAACAATCCAAAATCGGAATAGAAGATTCTGCCGACATTCAATATAAACATCATAATAACGATGGTCTTCAGACAGGGAAGTGTAATGAATTTAACCTGCTGCCACTTGGTGGCTCCGTCGATCACTGCAGCTTCATACAAGGTAACATCGATTCCTGTGATGCTGGCAAGATAGACAACCATGCTATAGCCCATGGTCTTCCACACCTGCATAAAGGTTAAAATATACGGCCAATACTTCGACTCCATATACCATTGAATGCTCTCTTTACCAAAGACATGCAGTATCCCGTTAAGAACACCTTTATCCATGCTGAGAAATGCAAATACAAAATAACTGATTACAACCCATGACATAAAATGAGGGAAGAACATCATCGTCTGATACACTTTTGATTTTCTTTTACTGTAAATCAAGCTGATCATAATCGCTAAGGTTACCGGAATCAGAATGCCCAATGCGATAAATAAAAGGTTATAGCAGATGGTATTACGAAGTAGTATGTAAAGATCATTTGACTTAATCAGAAATTCAAAATTATCCAATCCGGCCCAGTCACTATGATATAAGTTGTAAAAAAAGTTATGACCGATAAATATCTTATAATTCTTAAAGGCTATAATGACACCAAACATCGGAAGAAAACTGAAAAGGATGTACCAAATAATTGTGGGGAGCGCAAGCAATGTAAGTTCCGTATCGTCTCTTCTCCATCTCTTTTTCCTTGGATTTTTCTGTGCATGAAATGTTTTTTTATCTTTTTTCACTTTATATCCTCTCCATTTACTTTTTATTCCTTGGTCGCTACAAAAACATTTTAACACACTTAAAAAATCTTTTCAATACATTTTTAATATATTTATCAAATTATTTTACATTGTATTTTAACATTTTGTCTTTATAGTCCGTTATTTTTATCATTTATAGAATATTTTCTATTTCATATTTATATATATTATACAACAATAACCATTCAGCGCTGATTATTACACCGTGTCCAATTTAACATTTTTAACATTTTTAGCATTTATCATTTGTTAATATTAAAGTTAAAATATTGCAACAATGCATTGTTAAAAGTAAAATACTATGTTATAATCCAGATAAAGGAGTACAGAACAGGAAACACAAGAACGGCAAGAAAAAAAGATTAAACATAGGAAACGAGGTATCATATGCGAAAAACTACGATGCAAGATGTAGCGGATGCTCTTAACATATCCAGAGTTACCGTCTGGAAGGTTCTAAACAATCAGCCCGGGGTTTCTGACGTACTTTGTAATCAGATTCTAACCAAAGCAAGGGAAATGGGTTACTTCAAGCAAGGGCAGTCAACAGGCTCAGTAAATACTTCGACTTCTGAAGCGGAAGCACCACAGGACTGTCGGATGACAGTATCCGTTGTCGTATCACGCCCTGAGTCCTCTATATTCTGGATGAATATCATACATCAGATTGCAAAAGAGTTGGATAAGTCGAACGTATCCATGATGTATACCTATCTCCCCTCAAAGATGAGCCCCGGCTACACACTTCCAAGCACTTTAACCAATGGCTCCATCCAGGGCATGGTGGTTCTGAATGTATATGATTACGATCTTTTGTGTGCTTTGAATAATCTTAAATTGCCTAAGATCTTTTTGGATATGGTGTCAGCCATCTCAAGAGAAACCCTTACGGGAGATTTATTCTTAATTGAAGGTAAAACCAATATCAGCAAGATTACAAGCGAAATCATTCGAAGGGGCCGAACAGAGATTGGTTTTATCGGAGATACTGAATATGCACAGACCAACAAGGATCGATATGAAGGCTACTTAGACGCAATGGAACAAAATCACATCAAAGTTAATCCGGAATTCTGTCTTACCGGAAATATCGGTATCTATACATACCGAGAAGAAATCAACAGCTTCCTTGCAGGGCTTAAGAAGATGCCCCAGGCCTTTGTCTGTGTCAGCGACTTCGTTGCACATTTTGTGCTGCAGTATCTGAACGATAATAACTATAGAGTCCCGGAGGATGTGGCCATCTCGGGATTTGATGCCAGTACGGAATACCCTGGAATTGCTGATTATCTTACAACCGTTCAGGTGCAGACCAAATCCTTAGGCATCCGGCTCGTTAGACAGCTTTTATACCGAATAGAATACCCTGCCAATCCTATAGAAGTAACCTACTTCAATTCCAATATCATATACGGGGAATCTACAGACTTTTAGGGTTGAATTAATAGGGTGATGCAAAACCAATGCCATTAAAAATTAGGGCATCAGTTAAATATAGCCTAGCCAGGGGCTGCCGCACTAAGCAATTAGTGTGACAGCCCTTTTCAGCAAATAATAAACCCCGGAATTCAAAAGGTATGAAATCATTGATTGTGCAGAGAATACTGCGAACTGAAAATGAATCTGAGTATACAGGCAGAAGGTTCTTTCGAAGAGCTGACCCAATTTAGACTAAGTAATAAATCCTGAGAACTTATATCATAATCTTAATTCAATAAGGTATAAAAATTCTGCTAAACCATATAGATTAAGTGAGGAACTATCATATAAGATTAAGAAATTGGGGTGCTTCTTGCTGTAACATTCATAATCTAAAATTGAAAATTAATATACCGTCGAGAGTTTCAAGCCTTCTAATCAAATATTAATATGCCTTAATATAATTTCAAAGACATCTGATACAATTTATGATATAGTTAGTTATGTGAGTTTTTGTAATAATATAATTAAAAATATATAAATGGAGGATATTGATATGGTTATCAAAAGAGACATTGTATTATGTATCATCTTATCCATCATTACATGTGGGATTTACTCCTTGTATTGGTTTGTAGTACTGACAGATGATACTAACGCTCTTGTGGGGGAGCCTGATACTTCAGGTATTGCATCATTACTGTTAACAATTATTACCTGCGGTATTTACGGCTTTTATTGGGCTTACCGCAATGGTGAAAAGATAGATCGAATTAAGCGGATGCGTAATATCCCGGCAAGCAATGGCGGTATTTTATTTTTAATTCTTTATTTCTTTGGTGGAATTATAACTTATGCTCTGATCCAGAATGAATTAAATAATCTGGCTTAATTAAGTTCAAAACAGCAATGGAAAGAATAACCCCGACTACTCAGACATAGTCAATCAATTCATGTCTGAGTAACCGGGGTTATTTTATTCTTCGTTATAATCGTTATTATCGTAGCTATTTAAGACTTCTTCTGTTTGATTTTCAATTATTTTCAAAACAAAGCACCTATTACTTCCTACTATTTCAACACTAATTGTTCTTTAGGCTTTTTATTAATTTAACAAGGTCTATCAGCTTAGCAGGGCAATTGATGTCCTCTTTCGCAATCTCCTTATCATCGCCGGTACTTAGCGCTGCGTTCTTTTTTTTGAACATCGCCTCATTAATCGTTGTTTTAAACACGATATCTGAGCCAAAACCATTTTGTTTTCAGCTTTAACTCCAATATTCAAGTGAAAGGTAATGGGAAAGTGCCTTAATATTCCTCAGAGCCCTTTGCCGTCTCTATTATATACTATGATATCTGGTATAGCTCCTTCTCCAGTAAACTCAAGAATTTCCCGAAATTTTCCTGATTCTCACGGCTTCCGTACAGATTCAAGCATACGGTAATCGTGTCACTAAAGCTAGTAACAGCTATCTGAAAATGAGGGCGGTATTTGATGGAGCCGCAGGCGTATGCATTTTCAACCATTGTTCCTTCAAATTTTAACTTCTTAGAATCTATGACACCGATGTTTGTCATGCATATGGTCGGATTTTTCAATGAATTCTTAAGAACACAATAGCTTAGTCTTCTTAAGATTTTATATAAAGAGTCCAGCTTAACAAAGGTACTAAGCCCCAGATACCGCTCTTTCTTATTCTCCATCTGCGCATGAACCTTCCTCAGAGTATGATAAAAATCCTCCCCCGGATCCACGATAGTACTGATGATAACCGTAGAAGAAAGATTCGTCAGTGCTTCCTCCCTTTTATCCTCCAGATATCTTCTCATATCGATCATGATTGGTATAGAAAGGGGCTCTCCCCTTTTATCCAGCACATCGGAAAGTACCCGAAAATATGTAGTCAACAGGACATCATTTACCGTCACTTGATTGTCAGTACAGTATTTCCGAAGCTTGAGGTACCAGCTTTGGGAGAGACTTTTGGTCAGCAAAAAGGGGAATATGTTCTCCTCTGTACTCATCGGAAAGATAATATCACTTTCCTGATTATTATCCCTATTATTGCGCAGCAGAATCCTTATTCTGTCCCTAAAATGAATATTATTAATTTACGGCAATCCATGTCTCGTAAGGCTAACTGCTGGGATAATGCGCCACAAGAGTCTTTCTTTGGTCATATGAAAGATGAAATCGATATTTCATGGTGCACAACATATGATGAAATCCAACAGGTCATCGCCGATTGGACTTGCTACTATAATAACGAACGATATCAGTGGAATCTCACCAAGTTAGCACCAACAGTTACTACCGTTATCTCATTGCTTGTGAGTATCCATTATCTATCCCTAGAGCAAAAGGAAAGGATTAACTTAGGTACTTTGTTCTGCCAGAAATTACTTCTGGCAGTCAACATTGGTATATATTATTGACACTATCTGATTGGAGTATAAAAACCCAGATTGTCCTTGACAAAGGGTACATTTTATTCCGAAGTTCAAAATTAATCATTCTATATGCAACTCAAAGACCCTATTCAAATAGTCATTTAAGCTGTTTAAATACTGTTATTCATCTATTGATCGGCTGTTATCATATGCTTGCCCCATTTTTTTAATATTTACAATAAAATCCTCGATATTGCTAAACTTAGTTACTGCCAAATAAGAAGTAATTGTCAACAAAACAGAAGCTAACAATAGTAAATATCTATATTCAATTAATAATCTTGCTATATTGGGTGTAGCAAAAACTACCACTATAATAGAAATATTAAATATAGCACCGATTGAACTTATCATATTGCGTACTTTACTATAATTAGATATATAAAATGTTGCAAATGCGATTAATCCAAATCCATTTACGAAAGAAATGACAATTTGTAGTAAAGTATTGAAATTAATGGATGTATCATGGTATCGAAGTAAATATGTAAATAACCCTAAAATGAATGAATATACTAATCCAATCATAGATTCAAATAATAGATTAAATAACCAGAAGTCCTTAAATGTAATATTGGTACCAAGTACTACTTCTGCAAATACAATATCTTCAATTGAATATAATGCCATCCATAATAGAATAATGGTCACCATTGGTAACAAAACCATTATTTCTATGAAGGAATATTTTTGTAATATCATTGAAACCAATATAATAATAGGTAATATCGCAGAGGCTATAACACGAATTATATTTGTAGATAATTCTTTTTCTTTCTTCCATAATAATGCTCTCATATCAATCATTCCTTTTCTCTCTTTAATAATAACTAAAAAATTATGTCCATCTAACGATTATTTTTTCCACGTTAATATTTTTTAACTTATTATTTATACTGGACAGTCAAAAGTTCTCAACAAAAAATAACCCTTTCAAGCCATTTTATGGTATCCTTTGAGTCACTACACTAAAAAGGATAAAAATCACCGAAAGAGTTATTAGATGGTTAGTTTACCATACTTTGTGGTGATTG
>DATMUM010000009.1:0-28106 GCA_035564175.1 Mobilitalea sp. | reverse complement strand
TGAAGGTTAAGTTCGAGAAATACAACCTCCAGCTGGAAGAAGTATTAATCGGTACCCCCAAGTCCCCCGTTGCCGACGTACAAATCGAGAACATCCTTACCCAGTTACGGGAAAGACAGATTGCAGAAGAGAAGAAAGTTACCTATCAGAAGCAGCAATCTGCGGCAGAAAGTGAAAAATCCCTGCGTGAAGCTCAGGCTATCGCAGAACAGCAGAGCTTTCTTACCAAATCCAAAATCCAGATTGATATTGAGCGTAATAACGGTGCGGCTCTTGCAAGCAAAGCAGAGCAGGAAGCTAACCAGATTATTGCCCTTGCAAAGGCGAACTCCTCCAGAATTACCTTAGAAGGTGAAGCAGAAGCTTCCAAGGAATCCAATGTCGGTTTGGCGAAGGCACGTGCGATCGATGCGCAGGTTAAAGCTTACGGTGGCGCTGAATTCCGTGTCATCCAGGAAGTAACCGATAAGTTATCCGATGCCATCAAGAATTCCAAGGTGGATATCGTTCCGAAGACCGTTGTCAATATGGGAGGAAATGATAACAACAGCTCAAGCAGTACAATTCTCGATGCACTGTTGAAATTCATTACAGTTGAAAAATTGGGTGTATCACTAAATAGTGCAGATCTTCCGGCTGAAGTAAAAGCGGAAGTGAAAGACGGGAATATGAAAACCGAAGAAGATGTTCGATAATTATTAGTAACGTATCTTTGATTAGAATGTCGAAAGTATCTCTTGAACAAATCGGATACCATATATTTTAACTTAACATGTATCTGAAACCGTATATGGTATCCGGTTTGCTCACAGGATACGTTTGACACTCTAATCATCTCTATAATTATAAATATATATTATTATTTATAACTGCCTCTGAATTTGTTGAAATTTGGAGGCAGTTTTATAATAAGAAGTTTTGTGGATCTATTTCTTGCAAAAAAATTAATAGATAAAATTAAATTGTGCGAGGTGTGATAAATGGCTGATATTTTAATCATTGATGATGACGAAGAATTATGTCTTTTGTTAAAGCAGTGCTTGGAAAATGACGGATATAAAGTCCACATCCTACATAACGGTAATGGAGTTTCTGAACTTATAAATGATATTGATTTAGTAATTTTAGATATAATGCTGCCCGGAGAAAACGGCTTTGATGTATTAAAAAAAATAAGAAATACATCCGGCATTCCTGTTTTAATGCTATCTGCCAAAAGCAGTGAAATGGATAAGGTAATTGGGCTTAGGACCGGAGCTGATGATTATCTTACAAAGCCGTTCGGATTATCTGAGCTCATTGCAAGAGTAGATAATCTGATTGAGCGTTTTAAGGTTTTAAACAATAAAGCAATTTTCTCGGAACTGCTTGAATTTAGTAATTTAAAGATTGATACAAAAAAGTGCATTGTAATGAAAAACGACAGTATTATCTCATTAACGGCAAAGGAATATAAATTACTTTGCTTTATTGCTCAAAGTCCAATGCAGGTATTTACGAAAAGGCAAATTTATCAAAATGTATGGGAAGAAGAATTTGTGTATGATGATAATACTATTATGGCACTCATCAGAAGATTAAGAAAAAAAATCGAAGATGATTCCGAAAATCCTACCTTAATACAAACGGTCTGGGGAATAGGATACCGTTTTAACAGCGGGGGAGGAGTATAATGCCGGTATTTTTGGGGATAAGTATTTCTATTTTAGCTGGTATAGTTTGTCTTTTGATTACCAAACAATATATTCAATACAGACGAATCAAATACATACAAAAAACGATTGAAGATATTTTAAATGGACGGGATAGTTTAAGTCTTTTTACCAATAAGAATGATGCACTTGGGGAATTGGTTTTTGAAATTAATAAACTGTTATCTTCCTACAGAGTACAAAAGCAAAATTATGAAAAAGAACAAAATGATAAGAAAAGATTGCTTTCAAATTTATCTCACGATGTGAGGACCCCTCTCGTATCGGTCATTGGCTATATCGAAGCTGTTATTCAAAATAGAATCGATGAAAGTAATAAAAGCGATTATATCGAAACTGCTTATCATAAGGCACTTTTATTAAAAGAGCAAATAAACCAGTTATTTGAGTTGGTTCAAAGCGATGCAAATGAAATTGAATTATATCATGAGAAAATTGATATTTGTGAATTCCTAAGACAAATAATGATCGACTTTTTACCGAAAATCGAAAATGATCAGATTACTTTTGAAGCAGATATACCCGATCATGAAATTTATATTTTAGCAGATAAATACTGCACTACCAGAATATTTCAGAATCTTATCAGAAACACTTTGATACATGGTAAAAGCGGTAATTATCTTGGCATTTTTGTAACTAAAACAAATTCGGATGTTTTCATTGATATAATTGACAAAGGCATGGGTATAGAAAAAGATCATTTACCATTTGTTTTTGATAGACTTTATAAAGTAGATCATGCGCGAACAAGAGGTGGAGGCTTAGGACTTGCAATATCCAAAGAGCTTGCCAATAAAATGAACGGTAATATAGAGATACTTCGTTCTATACCGGGAGACACCGTGTTTCGCGTAACATTTCCTACGACTAAGTAATTTGTCAGAAAAATATCAGATTTTTATAAGTGCTATATCATAAGCGATTGCTATAATAAACTCATAATAAAAGGAGGAGATTATATGAAGAGCAAAATGATTAGCCGAATAAGAATTAGTTTATTGGTTTTAGCAACAATATTTTCCTTAGAAGCTTGCAGCAGAAATGAGAGCGAGGACTATAGAGACAGTTTAATTGACAAGTATAGCCCCCAAGGGGCTTCTGTTGCTATCATTGAGAACGGAAAAATATTAGAAGTAAGAAATTATGGTAAGGCAAATGTAAATAAAAACATATCTGTTACCAATAAAACTACTTTTAAGATTGCTTCAATATCTAAAGTAGTAACAGCTTATACAGTCATGAAATTAGTGGACGAGGGTAAATTAAATTTAGATACTCCTATCTCAAGCTATCTGACACGTTGGATACTACCACCAAGTGAATTTAATAATAAGGTTACGTTGCGAACTTTATTATCTCATACATCGGGTGTTAGTGGAAGTGATGAGATATATGGAAAGTCATTGCCGGATATAGCAACTGCATTAGAAAACAAGCGAATACACTTAAAGCGTGAACCGGGAGCAAAATTTGAGTATTCTGAATTTTCAGGATTTGGAATTTGCCAGTTGGTGATTGAGGAAGAAACAGGAGAAAAGTTTGAAGATTACGTTGTAAAAAATGTTTTTCAAAAGTTAGGGATGTTGGATACTAGTTATGCAAATGGAAGCGTGGGGGATTGCTTTATGGCAACACCTTACGCCGGTCCTGGAAAAGCAGTAGAGGTTACTCATTATGTTATGACTGGAGCTGCGGGTGTTACTACAACGTCTACTGATTTGGCAAAGTTTGTTATTGCATTAATGGATTATTATAATACCGATACAGAGATGTTCGAGATTCAGAAGAATACTCAAACTAACCTTGGAGCGTGTTGCCTGGGAATATTTACCCAGTCTCTTCCTGACGGCAGGAGGGTATATGAACATAATGGAACACTGACTGGATGGAATGCACAGATAGCATTTGACCCCCATAGCAGGAATGGAATGGTTATAGTAACAAACTCGGATAACGGTTTTTATTTAACCTATGATATGATGAATAAATGGGGAAAGAAAGTTTTGGGTGAACCAATAGAGGTTAATGCAATAGCTTCTTTTAGCAAGGGTATTGATAATGTAGCTGTAGTCATGGCTATAATAGACGGTTTAGCCCTAAGCATATTATTAATAAGAGTTTATCGAAAAAAACTGAAGAATATTGGCAAAAGATATAAAGGGACTATTATCGCGTCTTTAGCGGCAATAATTATATTGAGTAGCTACCTTTTTATATTTTATTCTGATATCCCATTTGATTTGTTATTTGGCCTGAAGGATTATTACTTATTTACATTTTTTACATCTGTCCTGCGAATTATTCTAATAGAGTTAATAGTATTCATCGGAATGTTGATTGCGAGAACAAGATTTGTCCGTAATAAGTAGCGAATGACTACTATTGCCGAGGAGGAATATATATGGTTTTAGAAACCATTGGATTAACAAAACAGTACGGTACACAGCTTGCAGTATCTGATTTGAATATTCATGTCAAAAAAGGTAAAGTTTACGGTCTTTTAGGGCGAAATGGGGCGGGTAAGACTACTACTATTCGTATGATAATGGGACTTATGCGGCCAACAAAGGGAGAAGTTATACTATTCGGTGAAAAAATGACTGTACCAACAAAACAGTGCTTTAACAGAATTGGTGCACTGATTGAAACACCAGCTTTTTATGAAAATTTAACAGCTAGTGACAATTTGAGAATTATTGCTGATTTAAGAGGTACTCAATCTAAGGATGCAATCGACAAATCGTTAACTCTTGTTAGTCTGGAAAATGAAAAAAGTAAAAAGGTAAAGCAATTTTCACTGGGTATGAAACAGCGACTTGGTATTGCAATGGCGTTGATGCACGAACCCGAATTTATTATTCTAGATGAACCGACAAACGGACTTGATCCTGTAGGGATACAACAAATCAGATTGTTAATCAAAAGATTATCTGTCGAAAAGGGAGCTACTGTTTTAATTTCAAGCCATATTTTAAGCGAGATTGAACAGATGGCTGATACTATAGGTATTATCGGCCAGGGAAGATTAGTAGATGAACTTTCTATGGACGAAATCAAACGCAGAAATCGTCATTATGTAAAGATGACGGTCTCTGATATGAGCAGGACGATTCCTATTTTAGAAAAAGGACTGCACATTACAGACTTTGAAATCATAAATGACAAAGAGCTGAAAATTTATCAAATTGAAGCGAACTTCGAAGAAGTAAATCGCCTATTAAACAAGAATGAAATAGGAGTTTCTGAAATCAGCCTGAATAAAGGTAACTTAGAGGAGTATTTCTTAAAGTTAACAGGAGGTGTTTCAGTTGGCTAATATAATAAGCACTGAATTTAGAAAACTAAAGGGGTCAAATATTCTTTGGATATGTCTTGCAGGCTGTTTAATCCTGCCGGTGATGTCCCTCTTTGTTGGTAAAAACGTTACACGCCCATACGAATGGCTGGAATATTGTACACAAAGCATGTGGATGTCAATTTTATTGCTGTGGCCTTGCATTTTTGGACTTATAGGAACTTACATTTTTACAAGAGAGCGCATAGAGAATACATATAAAAATTTGTTCATCATTCCTGTTGGCAGAGTTTCTCTTGTACTGTCAAAGCTGTTTGTTTTACTTATTGTCATACTAGGAATAACATTCTTGTCTTATATTTTAAATATTGCAGGAATCTTTATTGGTGTTAATTTTAGTTTAAATAAATTTATGCAAGGGCTCGAAACTTATTTACTCTCCGGATTGCTTACGTTTGTAGCCATGCTTCCTGTTATGTTTATCACTTTAATGAGTAAAAAAGGGTTCTTAGTATCTGTGTGTGTTACTTTTATCTACGCTTTTATTTCATTTATTGGAATTTGGTCACCTATGCTTTCCTCCGTGTTGCCGATAATTTCAATCTTGAGAATTTGCAATATTACTGCTCTAAGCATAAGATATTCTTTTCCAATGTCAGTTAATATAATTAGTATGGCAATCATAGGCCTTGTATCTTTAATTGGTATTATCTATGCCGCAAAAAAACAAGAGGCATAATTTGATATATTAAGTACTAAGAATGAAATGCCCCTAATAAATCATATGATATGTCATAATAATTCACAAAATGTCGAAATATGAATATATTATTATTGCATAATAGAATTTTATATTAATGCAAATATATTCATAGAGAGGTGTTTGTATGAGCTTTAACAGAAATGAATCTTATAGAGGGCATAGCTTTTATACTTCTCGAGACAGTTCAAGGAGCAATATTAGCAGATCAGGTGGCAGATCAAGTAGTAGATCCAGCAGCAGATCTAATAGAAGGTCTAGCAGTAGATCACAAAGCAGATCTAGAAGCAGATCTAGAAGCAGATCCCGCAGCAGATCTAGAATCAGATCTCGCAGCAGATCAAACAGTAGGCATTTTAGAAGATCATATTAATTATGTGTCGCTTATGGGTCTTCATCTGAAAAATAAGATCGGTAATTTAGATAAATATTACAAAGAGAACGATACAATAGACATTTATACCATTAAAGAATTATTGGGTGAGGGACGATATGGAATAGTATATCTAGCTATTGATAAGGATAAAAATAAATATGTTGTAAAACAACTGAAGAAAGAAATGATAAAAAAAAATGAAAATAAATTGTTTTACGAAGAATTGAGTTTAAAGAAGCTACAGCATCCTTATTTCCCGAAATTTATTTCAAGATTTAAAGATAATGACAGAGAAGGTTATATACTTGAGTATATAGAAGGAGAAATATTTGAAGATATCTTACGAAAGGAAAGATATCAATTCAACCGTGAAGAGATTTACGAGGTCTGCGGTCAGCTGCTTGATATGGTAGAAATATTGCATAGCTACAATATCGTTCATGGAGACATTAGGCTGCCAAATATCATAAGAAAAGATAATAAAGAGCTTTCGTTGATTGATTTTGGTCTTTCAAGAATAATGGATAAGGATTACTACACTAAGAAGTTAGATTACTGGTATATAGGTGATTTTTTAATTCATCTATATTACACAACCTACCAAGAGGTAAGTAGAATTGATAAACCATGGTTTAAAGAGCTTGACTTGACGCCAGAAGAAAAAGTTTTCTTAAAAAGACTTATGGGTATAGAAGAATCCTATGAAAATGTTCATGAAATCAGGCAACAGTTGAATAAAATTAAGAATAGTAATTAAATAGATATACCATGTGGTTTAATATTGCAAGGAAATTAAATCGCATGGTATCTATTTGCGCGAAAGCAAATGTGAGCGCGCACGCGAGCCGGAGAAACGAGCGAAGCGTGTTTCTTCCGGTTTATATATCTTACTGTGTTTTGGATCTATTAATGCTTATTAAAGATCAGTGGGAAGAGGGATATTAATGAAACGTTTCGGTGAGATAATAAGATTTTATCAGGATAGTTTTCGAGCAAACACATTTACAACAGAACCCTTTCGAATGATTGGCCTTATTGATGTAGCAATAAGTTACGATTGTGGGATTGAAAGAGTAACTCTGGCCTTCTATAGATCCTCTGGCACCAACAGCGGTAAAACTCAGGGATTATGGTATCCTATCGTTGGAATTAAGATACATGCAGGTGAATTTACAGAGTTTACAAAATATATAAATTGTGTACTTACGGAAACTACTAAGGACGGATATGCAGATGAGGGATGGTTGGCAAAATCACTTTTTTTCAATGGTAATAAGTACGGAGTAGAATTAAGAGGCTTTTCCAACGGAGTTCATAGGGAAAGCTTATTTGAAATAGGAGAGAATCTCAGCTATCTCTATGAAAATAACAAGTATTTCCTTATTAAGGAGATGGATGCTGAATTCATCAATTCAATCGTGACATTAAATAGTAAGCTCTATAATAACATACGCACCCAACGAGAGAATTACGAACGCTTCATTCATGATGTTTATAGAGGAGGCTAAGGACTGGTTATTAGTATTTAAATCACTTTTGCAAAATGGAAATACTATATTTCGCGGAGGTATTCCGCAAATACCGTGATGACGGCGACGCCACAGTATATGATGCGGTTGGTGACATGAAAAAACTGCATGCCCCTGAATTTAAGGATTTATGGGATAAGATAAGTGGCCCTTGCTGTGGCTATACACACGACCTCGCTTGCTGATTGGCTTGGAGGAATGCGTGGATTGATCTAAACACGCTGCGGGTTATTTCGGCGAAATGGTGGAGTTGACGATTTTTCAGATTGCTAAGAATGATATTGAAGCGCTTGACGCAATCAAGTGCGTTATAAAAAACTTAACAAACAGTGAACGGAAGTAAAGAAAGTGTTGATACAGGAACAAGCATCTCGTTAACCCTTACTTAGTTGAATGCATACATTATATTGTATCTTACAAAGAGGGTAACATATGGGACGTGATCCATCTAACCATGATCTACGAAAACTAATCATAGGTGCTGAACAAAAAATTCCCTTATCAGACGGTAAATATGTAACTGCAATAAACTTTGATAATGCTGCCACCACTCCAGTATTATATCCAGTACTTAGGGAGATAAATCATTTTTCACCGTGGTATTCCTCCGTACACAGAGGGGGAGGGTATAAATCAAAGGTATCGTCGGATATTTATGAACAAGGAAGAGCTGTTGTCCAAAGCTTTGTTAATTCCGATAAAGAAAGAGATATCGTTATATTTACAAAAAACACGACCGAATCCATTAATATTCTTTCCTTCGTCTTAAGTCAACAAAAAACCCAACAGAAAGTGATTCTTTCAACATTTATGGAACACGCTGCCAATGACCTTCCTTGGAGAAATAAGTTCAAGGTCGATTATGTAGAAATCGACAGGTCTGGCAGATTATCCATTGAGGATTTGGAGGATAAACTTATAAGATACCGGGGCAGTGTTAAATTGGTTAGTGTTACAGGAGCTTCCAATGTAACCGGATACTTGAATCCAATACACAAAATAGCTGCTCTTGTGCATAAATACGGTGCAAAGATCCTTGTGGACGGTGCTCAGATGGTACCCCATACCTTTGTTGATATGAAAGGTTTTGACACTTTGGAGCATATTGATTATCTCGCTTTTTCCGCTCATAAGATGTATGCACCATTTGGTGCCGGCGTCCTTATCGGACCCAAAAAGGATTTTAAGGAGGGTAATCCGTTTGTTCAAGGAGGGGGCGCCATAAATCTTGTGACTCACAAGCGTGTCGAATGGGATGAGCCTGCGGGCAAGGACGAAGCGGGAACGCCCAACGCCATGGGTGTAGTTGCTTTGACAGCAGCGATAAAAACCCTTCAATCAGTGGGGATGGATAATATCTATAAGATTGAAAAGGCTTTATATGATTATGCAGTAAGTCATATGAAAAATATACCTAGTATCAAATTATACAGTGATCCTTTCAAAGAAGATACAATAAGTGTGATCCCTTTTAATCTTGAAGGAGTAGATCATAATCTTTTACCTTCCATACTTTCCGACGAAGCTGGAATCGCGGTTAGAAACGGATTTTTCTGTACACATCCATATTGTGAAAGGTTGTTAGGTCTTAGTGAAGAAGATATGAATCACTACTTTGATGATAATGATGCATTGCTTCCCGGCATGGTAAGGGTTAGCTTCGGTTTTTATAACAACTATAATGAAATAGACAAATTCATAAGGATTCTTCGCATAATAGCAGAGAATAAAGAATACTACAACAACAAATACTCAAGCAACCTCTCTTCGAACCAAACTAAAAATGAAGCTGGCCTGTGCACGAATATGTTCAACCATGGATGTTAGGAATTGCTTTGATATTCCATCTATATATTGATATTAAATTGAAACTGATAGATTATATCATGGCAACAGTGAAGTATTAAATAATGAACCGATTACCAGATTACAATCTATAGTAATTGCAAATTTATTTATGATATATAATTTCCAGCCCGCATTGTGGGCTGGTATGGGCTGTGCCGGGGAAGTTCTGCGACCCCGGCGCTTTGACCTGCGCCATTTTCGACCCCATCATTCACCCTGTAAAGTGAATGGATAGAGCTTAATGCAATATTACAGCAGGCCATCCAGGCACATCATAATAATTTAGAAAATATAAAAACCTATGTGCCAGTGAATTACTTAAGACAATGATAAAAATATCAAGATGTTATCTTTCAGAAGCATATAGTCGCTATATTCCAAAACTGCCATCTTACTATCCTAAGGTATAGAGAATCCTGGAATGGCTGAATCAGGAATATGCCTAGAATATTACAGTTGCATTATTGGAGGAAAAGCTTCAACTTAATTTCAATTATATGAACCGGGTATTTAAGAAAGTAACCGGAGAGACTACAGCCATTTAACAAAAGTAAGGATTTATCCTGCCAAAGTCCTTATTTTACATACGTCGCTGCGGATAAAGGAAGTTGGAATAAGAGACGGATTTACGGATGAATATTATTTTAGTCGTGTATTTAAGAAACAGGTGGGTATGCCACCTGCAGAATATACCAGAACATTTTTAAAAGAATATAATAAATAGTCGCTATTGGATAAAATGGATCTGTTTTGTCTATTGAAAGAAAGCTCCAATGTATATTAATATCTAAGATAGAAATATACATTGAAGGTTTTTCTATTGTTTAAAATCAGGGGAAGCAACTGTTTATGTAGCAGAAGGTTATATGTGAAAAAATAATAGAATATTAACAACTGCATTAATTTAAAGGAGGAGATTGATATGTCACTGGAAGAAATAATCAAAGATAAAGTCACTTTTTATCCCCAGGAAGCATCCGTGTTCAATGATGCGAAATTCGAAGGGTGGGGGACAAGCTTTTGTTGGTGGGCAAATCGTCTGGGTTATTCGAATCAGCTGACCGAAGAAGCAGCAAGACTGTTTTATGGTGATGAAGGATTGAGATTGAATATTGTGCGTTATAATGTTGGCGGAGGTGATGACCCTGCTCATGCGCATATAACAAGAACTGATTCAGAGGTACCAGGTTATGCTGTAAAAATTCATATTAACGCAGTAAATGGCAAATACGAATGGGAGTATGACTGGGATGCTGATATAAATCAGATGAATGCAGTAAAAAAAGCTATGGAAGCATACGGGGATGGTATCATCGTTGAGGCATTTTCAAATTCACCTCCATATTTTATGACGATTTCAGGATGTTCAGCAGGATCGTTTCATGCCTATGAAGATAATCTGAAGAAGGACTATTATAATGAATTTGCGGTGTATTTGGTGGATATTGTAGAGTACTGGTGTGAGCATGGCATTAAATTTCAAAGTATTGCGCCAATGAATGAACCCTATACGGATTACTGGAGAGCATACCACTGGAAACAGGAAGGCTGTCATTTTGATCAAGGGAAATCGCAATCTCAAATAATAGTGAGCTTGAAAAAAGAGCTGATGAAGAGAAATTTAAATAATATCATCATTTCCGGCACGGATGAAACGAGTATTGATGTTCAAATTGATTCTTATGATTCATTAAGCGATGAAGCAAAGAAAGCGATTTCCCGAATTGATACACATTCTTATCTGGGGGAAAAACGCTCCAGATTAAGAGAACTTGCCGAAAGAGAAGGTAAAAACCTATGGATGTCCGAAGTGGATGATAGTGCTATTGCTGGTGAAAATGCCGAAGAAATGGGTGCCGCTCTATGGCTTGCTCAGCGAATTATTAAGGATATGAATGAATTAAAGCCTTCTGCGTGGATTCTTTGGCAGGTTATTGGCAGTCACATATGCTCTGATGGCTATAGAGGAAAAGAAGACTATGGCATGGTCGATGTCAAAAAGGGATATTGGGGAATTGCAGTTGCCGATCATGATCATGAGAAAATTCTATTAACCATGAAATACTATGCAATGGGACAGTTTACAAGATATATCCGCCCTGGATATACCGTAATTCCTGGCGATGATACTTCTCTTGCAGCTTATGACAGCGAATCAAAAACTATAGTAATTGTAGCTGTTAATCAGAAAGAAAAGCCGGTAGAGAAGCAATTTGTTTTATCCTACTTTGAGGATGCAGGCAGTCGAGCAGAAGTTTTCAGAACAAGCGGAACGATGGAGAATGGAGAGAAATGGGATAGATTGGATGATATCCCTGTTGTAAGAAGAGATTCAATAAATAGCTTTGTTACTGTATTGAAAGGTAATTCTATAACAACCTTTGTGGTGAAAAATGGTTGCAGGTGATTTTTCTACCGACTATATTAAAAGGAGGAAGTAATAATATGTTTCAACATCACAGACTGGCAATTGAAACTGTTACTAAAAAATTGAGTTCCAGAGACGATGTCCTTGGAGTAATTGTCGGAGGCTCAGTTGCTCACGGATATGCAAATGAGAATTCGGATATTGACCTAATGATAGTTCTTTCAGACGGGGACTATAAAAATATGTTGTTGTCCGGTAATGTCCATTATTATGAGTCGGAATCTACTCCATGGAAAGACGGCTATGTCGATGGCAAATATACTACGGTAGAATATATAAAAAAAGTAGCTGAGTTTGGAACTGAGCCGGCACGCTTTGCTTTTGACGGAGCATTTGTTACATACTCAAAGCTGGATGGATTGGAGCAGCTTGTTCAGCAGGCATCGAGATATCCGACGGAACGAAAGCATGAAAATTATGTAAAATTCTATGCCCAGTTTGAAGCATGGAAATGGTATTATTACGAAGGTCTAAAAAGAAGTGATAAATATCTTATGGAAGTTTCGGTTTCTAATTATGTATTGTTTGCCGGAAGACTGGTACTGGCATATAATGAGAAATTATATCCTTATCATAAATGGTTTTTACGGGTACTAAACAATGTCATAAGTAAACCGGATAATATGGTACCATTCATTCTTAATGTATTGGAGACGAAAGCTCCGGAGGCAGTCGAAGCGCTATATAAGTGTATTGTTGATTTTCATGATTGGGCAGGGAGTGACAAATCATGGTGCGATAGATTCGTGCTCGATAGTGAGCTGAATTGGCTGAATGGTCCTGCTCCCATCGGTGATATTTAAAGGAAGTTAAAGTTCTATTTTAATTTATTATTTCTACTTAATATTACCCCTCGGTATGTGTTTACGGAAACATATCGAGGGGTATTTTTTAGGGGTGGGAGGAGCTGAGAGGATTGATAATGGCATATATTCCT
The DNA here is from genome assembly GCA_035564175.1 of Mobilitalea sp. Classification (GTDB taxonomy): domain Bacteria; phylum Bacillota; class Clostridia; order Lachnospirales; family Lachnospiraceae; genus Mobilitalea. The sequence continues at coordinate 15,218 of DATMUM010000009.1, read as the reverse complement.
ATCATATCAATTAACAAAGCATGACAGGCATACTGTTTCTGAATGAAGTTCAGAAGAGCTAACAAAAATTGGATAGAAAATATTTCACAAATAATGGGAAATTATGGTATGATTAGTTTATTACTTACACTTTATTGACATAAGCCTAATTAGCTTCTACAGCCGACCTTATTATAAATACGGACAATGATTCAAAAATATTAAATGAATGCTATTCAGGGGGAAATATGTATAAGGTTTTTATAGTAGAAGATGAAATTGTAGTAAGAGAAGGCATTAAGAACAATATACATTGGGAAGAGGAAGGTTTTATAATCGCCGGGGATGAAAGTGATGGCGAATTAGCTTACCCTATGATTTTAAGAGAACAGCCGGATATTCTTATAACAGATATTAAGATGCCGTTTATGGATGGCCTGGAACTAAGCAAATTGTTAAAGAGGGAGATACCTCAGCTGAAAATAATCATTATCAGCGGCTATAGTGATTTCGGCTATGCACAGCAGGCGATCGATATCGGCATCACCGAATATCTTTTGAAACCAGTCACATCAAATAAGCTTATGGCAGCGGTTAAAAATGCAGCTGCAGTTATTGGAAAGGAACGGAAAGATAAACAGATACTGGAGCAGTATCAGCTTTTGGTTTATCAGAAGCAGGGTGAAAAAAGAAAGGATTTTTTTGATGCATTAGTCAGCGGAAAAATGACGCTTTCACAGATCCTTGAACAGGAAGAGGAACTTGGCATCAATATGGTAGCAAGTGTCTTTTGCGTAATGCTGTTTCAGTTTAAAGTGCAGGAGGATATGTATGAATATTCAAATGAAATAGTACAATGCGAAGCCAGAATGCAGGAAGCTTTAAAGAAATATCCCGACATAAAAGTTTTTGAACGCGGTATGGATGGCTGGGCATTTATCCTTTTAGGTGAAAATGAAGAACAGATTGATTCATTAACCCAGGAACTATGTAATCAGCTAATACATATCAGTGATGGCAAGGTACATTATTTTGGAGGAATTGGCAGGGTTATTCATCGTATCCGCGATTTACAGCAATCCTTTCTTGATGCTAACAGGGCTTTTTCCCTGCGTTATTTTGAACGTGGGGATCAGTTTCTATCCCACCTTGATGTGCGCATCATGAATGAGCAGATAGAAAACCGCGTTAATGTCAGCGAGTTAAATCTTGAGAAGCTGGATCGAATTCTCCTGGAAGAATTCTTAAAGAGGGGTACGATACAGGATGTTGAAGAATTTGTAGACAGGTATTTTGACGGACTCGGCTTAAGTGTCATGAGTTCCGCCCTTTTTCGGCAGTATATCATGATGGATGGATATTCCGCTATCATGAAATTCCTGAAGAATCTTAAGTACTCAAAGGAAAAGATAGATAACAGTCTTAAGAATATGAATGATATCACCGAACCGCTTACCAGCCTGGAGGACTGTTGTAAATTATATAAATCCTTACTGAAGGAAGCAATTGATCTGCGTAATAAGAGCAGTCAGAAAAGATATTCCGGGCTAATAGAAAAAGCCAAGGAATGTATTCATCTTAAATATTCTATGAGTGATCTGACTCTGGATAAGGTTGCATCAAAGGTTAATATCAGCCCGAATTATTTCAGCTCACTGTTCAATCAGGAAACTGGGATGACTTTTATCGAATATCTTACGGATATCCGTATGGGCAAAGCAAAAGAGTATTTAAGATGCTCGAGTAAGAAGATAACAGAGATTGGATTTTTAGTAGGCTATCTGGATTCCCATTATTTCAGCTATATTTTTAAAAAGACACAGAATTGTACGCCGTCGGAATATAGGATGCAGGGGAAAGGTGAAGAATGACGAAAGATACGAATGAAAAACCAATCAAATACCCGCTGCGGCTAAAACTTATCCTGGTAGCTGCTATCATCATCATACCGATGATTATTCTCTCAGTATACCAGATTACGGCTCTTCATAATTACAGTACGGCATATGATACGATTGTACGCAGGATTACGGCAGCGAATAATTATAACCTCAATTTTAAAGAAGAGATGGACGAAAGCATGTATAAGATTGTTGTTGAAGCAGAAACGTTCGAATCCATTGATGATAATAACGATTTAAAAAATCCTTATGAGTTGATAGCAGCTGCAAGAATAAATTTTACAAAGCTGCAGGAGATCACCACAAGCAGGGAAAGTCTTAGCTGGATTAAGCGTATCCTGCTTAATCTCAACACTCTGGAGGACAGGATCAATGAAATACGTGATCATCTGGAGCAGACAGGTCATTATGAAGAAAATATCGCGATGCTGGAGTCTGACATCTATATTCTGACAGAGTTGTTTCAGGAAGAAATCCAGTATTATATCTATTACGAAACACAGAATTTTGAAGCGATAAGACAGAGCCTGAATGAGCAGGTAACGAAAGTAATCCTGACGATGATAGTGGCTTTGGCATCCATTATTATAGCCTCTTTTCTGATGAATGTCTTACTTACGGACAGCATTACAAAACCGATCAGGATGCTATGCGAAAAGACTGCTTTGGTAGCAAAAGGAGATTTTACAACGAGGACCTCCTGCGAGAATCATGATGAATTGTCGGTATTATCCGATAGTTTTAATGATATGGCCATGAAATTGGAACAGCAGGTTAACAGCATAAGGCAGGAACAGGAAAATCTGAGGAATATGGAATCAAAGCTTTTACAGGCACAGATTAATCCACATTTCCTATATAATACCCTGGATACGATTATTTGGCTGATCGAAGGAAGCAAGAATAAAGAAGCGATCGACATCGTGGTATCTTTATCTGAGTTTTTCAGGATTGCTGTGAGCAAGGGAAAAGACTTCATATCGATTCGGGAAGAGGAAATACATATTAAGAGTTATCTGCAGATACAGCAGTCGCGCTATAGTGATATTCTGGATTATGAGATTAATATCCCGGAAGGACTGTATCAATATCAGATAGTGAAGCTGACTCTGCAGCCACTGGTTGAGAATTCTTTATATCATGGAATTAAAATGTTAAGAGCCAGAGGAAAGATAACGGTTACGGGCCAAAGGATGGACGAGGATATATGCTTCCAGGTAATAGATAACGGAATAGGTATGGATGAAGAGGAGTTAAGTTCGCTCCGAAAAGCGGTAGAATTGCCGGGGAGTGAACAGAGCACAGGCTTTGGCCTAGCCAATGTCAATAAGCGGATTAAACTTAACTATGGCAATAGGTATGGACTCGATGTTCAAAGCAAAAAGGGAGAAGGCACAGTGATAACAATCAAGATACCGGTACGGCTGGTAGAGAAATGAGGGAAGAGTGAAAGAAAAGCACTTTCACTCGGAAAGAAAAGCACTTTCACTCGGAAAGAACCCGTAAACGGCTTCTTTCATCAGATTTTGTGCCGCCGCGTGCGGCGGAATGAGGTTAAATATGAATAAAAAACTCATAATTATATTACTGGTTTTTCTGGCTATACTGATAACTCTTGTCAGCTGCAGTCTGAGGCAGATTAAAATCCTGCAATATAATGAAGCGAATAATACAGAGGACATTGATTCTGATTTGCTTGTTGTCGGCTTTTCACAGTTGGGTTCGGAATCGGACTGGCGTACCGCTAATACGAAATCAATCCAGAACGCGCTTACAGATGAGAATGGATTTTCTTTGATTTTTAGTAACGGCAGGCAGAGGCAAGAAAACCAAATTAAGGATGTACGGAGCTTTATTTTCCAGGAGGTGGATTATATCGTAATCGCACCGGTTACAGAGACCGGATGGGATACGGTATTGGAGGAAGCTAAGGAAGCCGGCATTCCGGTTATTATCGTAGACCGTATGATTGATACGAAAAATAAGAGTCTTTATATCGCAAGTGTGGGTACTGATAAATATGCAGAAGGCGTGAAGGCCGGGCAGTGGCTGGAACAATATCTGGAGAAAAAAAAGAAAGCGAGTGCTTCACAGGAAGCTGATGCTGAAGCAGAGGCTTCAACAAAAAAGGAAGAGAGGGAACAAGACTCGGATACTGTTAATATCGTTGTACTGGAGGGAACCTTGAATTCAACTGCACAGCTTGGACGCTCAAACGGATTTAATGATGTCGCCAGTAAACATGAGAACTGGAATATCCTTGCGCATGAAAACGGTGACTTTACGAAGGCTAAGGGCAAGGAGGTCATGGTAAAGCTTTTGCAGGAATATGATGATATTGATGTATTGGTTTCACAAAATGATGATATGACCTTTGGTGCAATCGAGGCGATACAGGAAGCTGGACTAACCTGTGGGGTAAACGGCAGGATTACGGTCATTTCCTTCGATGCTGTTTCGGAAGCATTTGATAAGATGGAAAAAGGCTTAATCAATGTTGACATTGAATGCAATCCATTACAAGGTCCGCTGATTGCAGATATCATCGAACGTCTGGAAAGAGGAGAAAAGGTTGATAAGGAATCCTATGTGGATGAGAAGGTATTTGAAGCGGAAAATGCCGGTAAAGACCGTATCGGACGAAGTTATTAATGTGAATTAAAAAGCAATTCACACGGAAAGAAACTGCGAAACTCGCACAATGGTGCTCGTTCCTTGTTTCTTCCGGGTTCCTGGCTGCCTCAGAGAGGCAGTATATAGGTTTAGTGTAAAAAAACAAACAAAATTCATAGGAATCTTAACCAAAAACGAACTGAAAAAGAAGCATAGTAAAAAATACTACAAAGTCAGGAATAATCTCCGTATTTTTATGCGTATAAGTTGAGTATATTTGTACTTACAAATAAACTCGATATTGTGAGTTAAAAATGATTGGAGGAGATATTTATGAAGAAATTATTATCTTTATTTCTGGTATTGACACTCGTACTCTCGCTTGCAGCGTGTAACAAGAAAGACAGTGAGACTTCAGGCAAATCAGACGACAAAGTTGTTGTTGGCGTAGTGCAGACAAACGCTAACGAGTCAGACTGGCGTACGGCAAACACAAAATCATTCAACGATGCATTCGCAGAAGCAGGCTTTGAGCTTAAAATGGTATTCGGTGAGGGAGACCATGCAAAACAGATCTCTCAGGCACAGCAGCTTATCCAGGAAGAGGTTGACTATCTTGTCGTTTTGGGACTTCAGTCGGCAGGCTGGGAAGATGTAGCAAAGGCTGCTAAGGAAGCCGGAATACCCTTCATTATGGCTGACCGTAAGCTTGAATTGTCAGAGGATCTTTATACCGCGATGGTGTGCTCTGATTTCGAAGCTGAAGGCAATAAGGCTGTTGATTGGCTGAAGGGTCAAGCACTCGCTGATAACAAGATTGTTGTGCTTGGCGGCGACACAGGCTCTTCCGCTCAGCTCGGCCGCTCCAAAGCTATTGAAGATGGCGCAAAGGCTAACGGCTGGGAGATTGTATTCAACCAAAATATGAAGGGTTGGGACGAAACTCTTGCAAAGCAGGCCGTTGCTGATCTTATCGCTGGCGGAACGCAGTTCAACGTTGTCTACGCTGAGAACGACAATATGGCTCGCGGCGCCTGTGACGCTATGGACGCTGCCGGTATTACATACGGCAAGGACGGCGACGTAAAGGTTATCGCTTTTGATGCAAATAAGTGGGCACTTGAGAAGGTTCTCGCAGGCCAATTCAACCTTGACGTAGAGTGCAATCCTCTTCATGGTCCTCGCATTGTTAAACTCATTAATAAACTTGAGGCTGGCGAGACTGTTGATAAAAATGCCTACGTTGATGAGGAAATGTTTGACTGTGCTACCATCACACAAGACATTGTTGATGCACGTTCATATTAATACATGATTAATGAAATGTCTGCGAAGCTGACATTTTAAATACATGATCAAAAAGCATCCGCGAAGCTGACGGTTTTTGAATACATGATTAAAAGGCGTCTACGAAGCTGGCGGTTTTTGGGTACATGATTAAAAAGCGTCTGCGAAGCTGACGGTTTTTGAATACATGATTAAAAGGTGTCTACGAAGTTGGCGGTTTTTGGATACATGATTAAAAACGTCTGTGAAGCTGACGGTTTTAATACATGATTATTAAAAGCCTGCAATTTTGGCTTTCACTAATACATGATTAAAAAGTATCAGCGAAGCTGACACTTTTTAATAGAGTAATCAGTTCTGTTGAAAGTCCAGCGATTTTCAGAAGGATATTAAGGGAGTATTGATCAATGCGCGGCGCCGAGTATGTGGATATTGTTCGCAGATTCCAGCACCGCGCATTTATCAATACATGATTAATGAAAGCCTGCAAGGTTGGCTTTCATTATTACACGATTAATAAAAAGCTGCGGAGCTGCTTTTTATCAATACATGATTAATAAAAAGTTGCGGAGCTACTTTTTATTAATATAAGTTGAATTTTAGCTTTTTACTATCCAAGAGCAAAAATGCTTGCGTCTATGGCATTTTTACTCCTGGAAAGGTATAGAGAACTTAATTCAACTTACATAATACAGAAATGACAGGATAATGTCCGAATATCGTACCTGAACGGAGGTTGGAATATTATTACTATGCGGGATACAGTACTTACAATGCGAGGTATTTGTAAAAACTTTCCTGGTGTACGGGCCTTACAAAACGTGGATTTCACTTTATATGAAGGTGAAATTCACGCTCTGATGGGCGAAAACGGTGCCGGAAAGTCTACCTTAATTAAGGTTTTGACCGGAGTCTACTCTAAGGATGCCGGTGAAATCTTTATGAAAGGAATTAGTAAGCCAGTTCATATCAAGTCGCCTCAGGAAGCCCAAAACCTCGGGATAAGCACGGTGTATCAGGAAATCACATTGTGCCCGAATCTGACGGTTGCCGAAAATCTATTTATTGGTAGAACCAATGATTTATTCGTTAATTGGAAGGAGCGCAACAATAGGGCGGAAAGCATTCTAGGAGGTCTGGGGATACCGGCAAAGCCAACACAGCAATTGTCAAACTGCTCCATAGCAGTTCAGCAGATGGTGGCAATTACCCGTGCCGTTGATATGGACTGCAAGGTGTTGATACTTGACGAGCCTACTTCATCGTTGGATGAACAGGAGGTCGCTAAGCTGTTTACACTGATGCGTGAACTGGGGGGCAGAGGAGTAGGCATAATATTTGTCACTCATTTCCTTGATCAAGTGTACGAGTTATGCGATAGAATTACAGTTTTGCGAGGTGGCGAACTTGTCGGAGAATATCAAATTAAGGACTTGCCCCGGGTAGAGCTTGTTGCCAAAATGATGGGTAAGGAACTTGGCGATTTGGCTGACATACATAACGAAGCGCAACCTGACAGCGGTGACTCGAAAGAAGTTATAATCGAAACGGAAGGACTTTCAAGCATTTCCGGAATAAAGCCATTCAATTTCAATGCGTACAAGGGCGAGGTAACAGGCTTTGCCGGGTTGCTCGGATCTGGCCGCAGCGAGTGTGTGCGTGCAATCTTCGGCGCAGACAAGGTCATGAAAGGCAAGTTGAGAATCAAAGGCGAGTATGTCAACATTACAGCGCCAATTAAGGCCATGAAGAAAGGAATCGGTTATCTTTCCGAGGATCGGAAGCGGGATGGGATTATTGGAGACTTGTCAGTCCGCGAGAATATCATACTTGCGCTGCAGGTTATGAGAGGCTTCTTTAGGCCGTTCACTAAGGCTCAGGCTCAAGCCTTTGCCGATGAGTATATCAGTCTTCTCGGCATAAAAACCGCTTCGGCGGACACCCCCATCAACTCGTTGTCCGGGGGAAATCAACAAAAGGTAATTCTTGCCCGTTGGCTGCTCACTCATCCCGAATATCTTATTCTTGACGAGCCGACACGCGGAATTGATATTGGTACGAAGGTGGAAATTCAAAAACTAGTACTAAAGCTTGCCGCCGAGGGTATGAGTATCACATTCATTTCATCCGAGATTGACGAGATGCTGCGTACCTGTTCCAGACTGGTTATTATGCGTGACCTGTATGTAGTCGGAGAGTTAAAGGGAGATGATATGACACAGGATAAAATAATGTATACTATAGCGGGGGGAGTAAGTCAAAATGTCCAGAATCAGTAATAAACTTGATACCGGCCGTTTGGCATCGGTTCTTAAAGCATTTATCAGGCACAGATTGTTTATCCCCATTGCGTTTCTTGCCTTTCTTTTGTTAATCAATGTGTTTATCAATCCGAGCTTCCTGAGAATCAGCTTGGGCAGAGACAATACCGGTAATCCTGTCTTGATAGGAAATTTAATTAATATCCTGAACAACGCGACTGAGCTTGTTATTCTAGCCATCGGAATGACCCTCGTTACGGCCTCTTCCAGAGGGCAGGACATTAGCGTAGGCGCTACCGTCGTGATCGTCGGCGGAGTGATTATGCGAGTCCTGTGCGGGAACGAAACCCAGCCAACCGTATTGCATGCGCCGGTCATCGTTGCTCTCTTACTCGGCTGCCTTGCCGGCATGGCTTGCGGAGTATTTAACGGTATTCTTGTTGCGAAATTTAACATACAGCCTATGGTAGCAACGCTCATTCTCTTTACGGCAGGCCGGTCGATAGGTTCTATGGCTATGGGTGGGCTTAAGCCCAAAGCTGCGAGTTCGTTTGGGTATTACGGCAACTTTATTCCAGGATTTCCTATTCCAACGCCAATACTCATAACAATAGCTGTTGTTGCGGTAACATACCTCGCGTTGAAAAAAACTAACCTTGGACTGTATACCCGGGCTGTAGGTATCAATGATAAATCCTCAAGCCTGAACGGTCTGGGTCCTGCGCGGATCAAGCTTATGACATTTGTTATTTTGGGTCTTTGCGTCGGTATCGCCGGTTTCGTCCAGTCAAGCAGGGTACAAACTGTAAATCCGTACACAATAGTGCCCAGCATTGAAATGGATGTTATTTTGGCAGTCGCCCTTGGGGGTAATTCACTCGGCGGCGGCAAATTCAATATGGTAGGCTCGATTATCGGAGCGTATACCATCCAGACTCTGACCTCTATGTTGACCACGCTTAACGTCAATACAAATGCCGTTCCGGTCTTCAAGGCCGTGATAATCATTATGCTTGTAGCTATTCAAACGCCGATTGTCAAAAGTTTCTTCGGCAATAAAGCTACATTTTCCAAATTGACTGCAGGCGACGGAAAGGAGCGAGGTTAATGTGAAGAGAAAAACATTCTTCACACGGGAAGAACTACGAAGTTCGCACAAAGGTGCTCACTCCTTGTTCTTCCGGGCTTTTAGAACTGCCGCTAAACGGCAGCATGGGAGGTAGTATGTTTAATATTAATAAAGCTGGGGGTACCGACAGTATCATAAGTTTTCAGAACAAGAAACGCAAAGAGTCTCTGACCGATACAGCTTTCTTGCTGACAATTACAATTTCATTGTTTATTGTAATCTATGCGCTCTCCATTGTCTTCCTTGGAGATAAAGGTTTCAGCAAGATCCAGATGTTCTTTAACCTCTTCAACGAAAACGCCGCGCTGATCGTAATTGCCTGCGGACTATCGATTGTTATGATTACAGGCAGTATTGATATTTCCGTAGGCGGTTCCACCGCACTTATTTGTACGTCCTGTATCGTTTGCCTTAACAATCATGGCTTCAACTTTTTTACATCTCTTATACTGGCCCTGGCGATCGGTCTCGCGTTCGGTGCGGTTCAAGGGTTTTTTGTTGCGTATATGGAGATGCAGCCCTTTATCGTTACCCTGGCAGGCATGTTCTTAGGTCGAGGTTTAGTTGCACTGATAGAAGTCAATCAGATACAGGTTGATAACGCGGGTTTTGAGAAGTTGTCAGGTGCGCGAATAATGATACCCTTTTTAGGTGATATCAATAGGAAGGGCGTTTTCATTCAATCAAAGCTGGAATACGGTGTTGTCGTAGCGCTTATTATAGTCTGTTTGATGTTCTGGCTACTCAGGAAGACAAGTCTCGGACGTAGCTTTTACGCTGTGGGCGGGAATTCGCAAAGCGCTATGATGCTTGGTATAAACATCAAGAGAACCAGGTTTTATGCCCATTTGCTTTGTGGTCTGCTTGCAGGTATCGGCGGGTTTCTATACCTTTTCCACACGCGGTCCGGCTCGGTTCAGCAGGCAACAGGCCTTGAAATGGACGCTATCGCTGCGTCCATTATTGGTGGAACATTGCTTACCGGCGGCGTAGGTAATATCTTCGGTACTTTATTCGGCGTATTAGCAAGCGGAATCGTATTACTGGTCGTTACCGCAATAGGCAGCCAGGATCCATGGTGGCCGCAGATCACACGCGCGGCAATGCTCTGCTTCTTTATAGTACTTCAGAGTATCATTTGTTCACGGAAGAAGAAGTAACGAGACGTAAATGTCTCCCGCACGATATAGCGAGGAGTTAAATAATACTCGCCTTAATATAACGCGCAGAGGAAAGAAATTATCAACAGGAGATAATTTTCTTTCTTCTGCGTGTTATACTGCCAGCATGAGAGGGAACCCGGTTGCGCGATTAGGAAAGCATTGAATAACGGTACCTTGGAAGGAAGGCGCTGGGAAAGCTGGTCGAAGCTGCAGAAGGAAATGGTGAACTTTGAGCATCGAAAGGAAAGGAAGCAAAAGCTCAAAGAGAAGCAATGGATGAAGCAGATGTCAAGCAACAAAGACAATAGGCAGAATATCAAAGCAAAGATAAAAAATATGGATCTGGATTGACCGGAACTTTGCCTGTGATGTATGGCATTCAAGAAATGCACCAACTAAGGTCCTGTGGTATTCGGAGCACTCTGTCCACATAAATAATGCTGTGGAGATGGACGAGAAGAAGACATCAGAATAAGGTCATATAACCATAGTAATCGGTATTTGCAATAACTCCGTCATAGGAGAGAACGCCATCCTGCTATTTTCTTGACAAATCAAATTGAATAGTATAATGTATAATATACAAAATATGAAACGTTACACGATAATTAGTAAGGAAACACATTCTATTTTATATTGCTTTTAAATTATATCAAGTAGATGCTGTTTCCTTTATTTAAACTATATTATGAAACGTTTCATTTGTGAAGAGGTATTTAATAAAAGAAAAAACAGCAGTGGTGTCAATTCCCAAAATCCAGACTTTAACGTCAGAACAGACTGCAAAGTGGTTAACGGAAGGCGGAATTGATTGGGACAGCTAATTGCTAATTAGCATAGTAATATGGAGGCCTTGATAAGATGAAGCGTATCGAAAAGTATTTGGCATTATTCCGTGAATCTATGTCAAAGAATGAGATTTATATTCCTAGCCGCGGATTATTGGCAGGCTGGCACACGAGGTGTGACAAGGGTAGTTTTTTATGGGAAATGTTTGAATATGATAATATGCACTACCCCCTTGGAGATGCCTTTTTTCAATATAGTATAGCGGGAATTATTCAGAAGGCGGAAGCAGCTCATGATGATATAAATACTGAAGAAGGATATTTACAAGCTGTTCGAGAAGTATATAAGGAAATACTTTCTTATATTGAGAAGCATGCAGACCTTGCCAAAATAATGTCTGAAGAAACTTCTATAAAGGATGAAAAAATCAGACTTGAAGAGATATCAAACAATTGTAAGGTATTAACCCAGGGAGCTCCTGAAACATTTGCTCAGGCTTTGCAGTTATTTTGGTTTATGTACGTAATTAGAAATCCATTTGGCAGTGGATGTATCGGTCGATTGGATCAAAAGCTATTTCCGTTTTATGAAAATGAGAAAAAGAAGGGGTTGATAAATAAAGAGAAAGTGATTGAAATGATTATAGAGTTCTATACAAAGCTAAATGAAATGGGAACAGGAGATACACTTAGAAATCTTATGTTATCCGGACAGGATGCTAAGGGTAACGATGAGACAAATGAAGTTACATATTTATTTCTGGAGGCTTATGAAAAGCTTGGAGATGCAGAACCTCATCTAAATGTAAGACTACATAAGAAAAGTCCTGAGAAATTAATCAAAATGTGTCTAGAGCTTTTGGGAACAGGTAAAGGACAGCCAACAATATATTTTGATGATAATATTATTCCGGCTATGGAACAAGCAGGTATTTGTCATGACTTAGCCTGCAGGTATACCAATGATGGCTGCACAGAAACCGTTATTGACGGAGCAAGCAGTATTACATTTTTACAGCATGAGATGGTAAAAACGGTGGAATTAACTCTTTTTAACGGGCAAGAAAATCCCAGTATTTATCCTGTTAAAATGAAAAAATCAAAACGGTATGGCCCAACAATGGAACCCAGGACAGCTTTGGTACTTGGTTATGAATCAGGTGATGTTTCGATGATGGAATCCTTTGATGAAGTATATTCTGCTTTTGAGAGACAATTAACCTTCCAGATAACTGAGTGGCTACAGTTAATCGATAGAAAAATAGAAGCTGATGAGGAATACACAGTTACTTCTCCGTTAGTTGGAGGAAGCCTGAAACTTTGTTTGGAAAGTGGCAGAGATCCGCTTCGGGGAGGTGGATTTATAGTTGGCAATTATCAGTTATTATCTGGTAGCATAGGCACTGCTGCGGATTGCCTAATGGGTATTCAATCAGCAGTTTATGATAACAAATGGTGCACCATGAAGGAATTAGTGGATGCACTCGCCTGTGATTTTAAAGGTCAGGAAGTGTTAAGGCAGAGACTTCTCCATTGCCCTAAATATGGAAACGGTGAGGAACAGGTAGATGCATTAGCAGCGAGAATAGCCTCTAAATTTATTGAGATTGTAAACGGATACCGGAATGAGAAGGGTAAGCGTGTGTGGCCTGGATTATATGATATTGACTTTAAGATATCTGCAAACATCACAGGAGCTACTCCGGATGGACGTAAATTCAGAGATCCAATCGGAGAGCACTGCTCTCCAACACCGGGTATGGCAAAGAAAGGTCCAACTGCCATTTTGGAATCTGCTTCGAAGCTACCTATGAGGGATGGATATGCATCCTCCCCGCTTCATTTAACCTTGGATAAAGGAAGCTTTATCATGGGGGCCGAGAAAGATAAAATACTGTATAGTATGTTATTAGTAGCCAGAGAACAGGGAATACCGGTGCTCAATATCTCAATGTATAGTCGGGAAGAATTGATAGAAGCTAAAAAACATCCGGAACAGTATCCAGATTTGGTGGTACGTGTTTGGGGGTTTAATGCCAGATTTGTTGAGTTGGATGAAGAATTACAGGAACACATTATCAGTCGGATAAGTTAAACACGTTGAGGAAAAGGTATGAATAGAGCAATTATTATGGAGATACAAAGATATTGTATCCATGATGGTCCGGGTATAAGAACAACAGTATTTTTTAAAGGCTGTCATATGAAATGCGGCTGGTGCCATAATCCTGAGTCTCAAGCAAAGGAACCTGAGATGATGTTTTTTGAAAGCAGCTGTATTCATTGCAGGCAATGTGAAGTAATTTGTCAGAGTGGCGCACATTATTTTACAGATAAAAGCCACAAGATAAGATTAGAATTATGCAAGGATTGTGGTAAACAGGAACAGTGTCAGGAAATCTGTTGTACAAATAGTTTTAAACTTTGTGGAAAGAGTATGAAGGTAGAGGAAGTATTCAGGGAAATAATGAGAGACAGGGGCTGCTATGGAGAACTGGGAGGCGTTACATTTTCCGGAGGAGAACCTTTATTACAGCATGATTATTTGAAGGAAATTATGAGATGCTGTAAACAAGCAGGAATCTCAGTTTGCCTGGACACGACACTGAATGTAGAGTGGGATATTGTCGAAAGTATTACACCTTATACTGACCTATACTTAATTGATCTGAAATGCATGGACGAAAATCTGCATATTGCAATGACTGGGGTCAGCAATAAAAATCTTCTGGTTAACTTAAAAAGACTCTCTGATCTGGGGGTAAGAATGATAATCCGAATGCCGATTATAGAGGGTGTAAATGATTCGGTTAAAGAAATGAAAGAACGAAAAACATTTTTACAAGATATAAGAGGTCTGGAACGTATTGATATGATACCCGTTTCAAATTATGGAAGTGTAAAATATAAAGCGCTAGGTAAAGGAATACCACAATATAATAAAAACATAGATTTAGATAAACTCTTTCAATAACAAGATTTCGCCTGCATCCTGTACAACACGTTTGAACATGTTCCATCCGTCAAGTGAAGTCAACCAAACGTAAAGATCGGCAAACATATCGCGTAGGGATATATACTGTCTGACTTTCTTTTTTTTGTGTAAAGTTCATTTAAGATAGTTTCATATTTCTGATAAAGTGCAACACGGGCATTCTCGCTTCCTTCCTTCGCAAAGTAATACAAAATAGATGTCAGTTGATGAAACAACCAATCATTATCCCGGGCATGGAAAAATTTCTGTATGACAGTGGCTTCAACTGCTTCTTTGTCATCGATAAGTTGGGCAGCCTGATACAGATACCAGCCTCGGTCACCCTCACATTGCATATCATAAGTTGTGTTATGCAGACAACCATACATAACAATTTCGCAAAACTGCTCCGGATTGCAGTTCGAGTGCAGTTCAATTAACGCGGACCCCAAACCCCGAAGAAAGTCATGCTTAAACTGTGCTTTATTCATACATTCACCTCATTCTAAATACTTTTCCCTTCGAAAGAAAAGGTAGATTTGCTCCCTGCGGCACCAAAAACGCGTGTTCTCTGCCGTGGAGAACCACTTTATCACAATAACCGTCTGTAATAATCAAAATCGGCGCTTCTTCTGGGAAATCCTCAGCATTTTCAAGTAAATCAATGCCCGGCTGGAGTACCGTACCACCGCGGCCTTTTATCTTCACGGTTCCGGCGATGTCTTCCGGTCTCATGTAACCCGCATCGTAAGCCTCAGCATCGCAGAACACTACACGTACTGCCGGGACATCCCGAGTCATACTGTAACTGGCAATGGCACCCAGTGCTGTGGCCAATAATCCTCGTTCCATCGATCCGGATGTATCCAAAACCACGCCGAAGGTTCTGCCATCCATCGCAGCTTGAGAAATAACCCAGTTAGGGCGGGGGATATCAGGAGTGGAAGATTGACGGCGGCTGGGTCGGGCATAGGAGCGCATTTTTTCAATTGGGGTAAATTGCTCATCAAACCAACTGGCTAACTCCACATCCCATGGAATAGGCGGATGGGACAACGCCCGGATTTCTTCAATCAAGCCTTCAGGCAGGTAACCGCGCCCCTGTTCTTGATGATAGGATAGT
>DATMUM010000008.1:0-20930 GCA_035564175.1 Mobilitalea sp. | reverse complement strand
ATCCACTACCTAAACCAGCGATTTATGTAAATATCTACGATATTACGTGATAATGTAGTATGAAGAGCCGGATGCCTTAATTGGGCATGTCCGGATCTGTGAGGGGCTTGTTCCGTAAGGAGCAAGTCTACTCGACAAAGTAACACTCGATCAGTACACATACCTCGCACATTAGGTTATAATCGAGACATATAAAATGGCAAGGTACACGGATATGTCTTTTAAAACAAATGATTTCCAACAGATTACATTAGATGATACATTTAATTCCTTATCCCCAAAGACACAGAAGATTGTATTAAAATCCTAGGCTAAGGATTTTGCTGAAATCGTACTTTCTGCAATTAATGAGGAGCGCTTTGCTGTCCTATACAGTGCCAACGAGGCGTCAAGACCGAACACCTCGGTTAACTTTACAGTTGGCTCATTGATGCCGAAGGAAGTTCTTGGTCTCACGGATGATGAGACGGTTGACTCCATCTGCTATGACGTACGTTTCCAGTATACCCTGCATACGACGAGTTTCACGGAGTAGCCCATCAGCGATCGCACTTTCAGCCGCTTCCGGGAAAGAATCTATAACCATGAACTCGAGACCGGCGAAGACCTCCTCAAGGAAGAAATGATGCACCTCTCTAAGGTTTATGCAGAATTCCTGAACCTCCATTCCAACATTAAGCGGATGGACAGCCTGATGATCGCTTCCAACTGTAAGCGGATGTCACGTCCGGAAATCATTTATACCGTTGTCGCCAATGCCATCAGCCTAATGCACCGGCTGGGAGCCAGAGATTTCATCCCAGGTGGGATGCAGCATTATCTCGATTCGGAAGACCGCAATAACGTCATCTATTACTGTAAAGAGGATGATGTATTCTCCAGGCTGGATACTGTTGTCTGGGATGTCTCTGCTTTAAAAGAGCTCCTATGCGCTGATGAGTGGCAGGATTTTTCCGAGTACCAGCTCCGCATCCGTGTTTTGAATGAGCAGACCATGAAGGATGACAGTGGAAAAGCCGTAGCCAGATCCAAAAACGAGATCAGCCCGGAAAGCCTCCAGAATCCGTCAGACCCTGATGCAACCTACCGAAGCAAAACCGGAAAAGACAATAAAGGTTACATCGGCAATGTCATAGAAATCCTGGGTGATGACGGGGTCAGTCTCATCACGGGTATCAGTTATGAAACCAACAACCACAGTGACAGTGCTTTCT
This sequence comes from Mobilitalea sp., assembly GCA_035564175.1. GTDB lineage: Bacteria > Bacillota > Clostridia > Lachnospirales > Lachnospiraceae > Mobilitalea. The sequence continues at coordinate 19,716 of DATMUM010000008.1, read as the reverse complement.
GCAGGGAATACCTGGAGTCACGCAGCAAAGACTCTGATGAAGAAATCATGCTAACCGACGAGGCTTATGGCGATACCGAAAACCAGATGATTGCGGAAAGCAAAAATGTAAAACTCATCACCACCGCTTTAACTGGAAGACAGCCTGACGCAATCATGGCAGGTTTTAAATTCACGGAGGACGGCAGGGAAGTTATCAGCTGCCCTGCTGGATATAAACCCGAAAAAACCAGCTATTACCCAAAGACTGGCATGTGCCGTGTCATCCTCAAAAAAGAGTACTGCAGTTCCTGCCCGAACCGTGACAGCTGCAAAGTACGGCTGCAGCATAAGACATGTACGGTATCAGTTTCCTGCAAAATCACCCAAAGAGCAATGTATCTGAAAATGCTGTCATCAGATGAGTATTCCGCACTGACGAAAAAACGCAACGGGGTGGAAGGAATCCCTTCCGTACTCCAACGCAGGTACAATGTCGACAACATATCGGCAAGGGGTCTCCTACGTTAAAAGCTTTTCATCGTATTGAAGATAGGAGCTACCAATATAAGGAAGGTGTTGAAACTTCTCCCCAAAATAAGGGTGAAGTCTGCCCTGAATCCGGCAATTGCCTAGAAACAGCCTGGCAATACGGCTGCATTATCAACAAAATAAGCCGTATATAGGCATAACACAAAAAATATTTTGCACAAAATGGAATTCGATAATTGAGGCAAGCTGAAAATGCTATGTTATGACACCTCAATCATTATTTATTGTTAAAAGAATGTTTCACGTGAAACATTCTTTTGTCCTATAGGGAAGTACGTCCCATGAGATAAAAAACGCTCCCAAAGGGAAGGTAGTTCGCTTTTAGGTCTCACTATGACGGATCGGAATTTTATTGCTAGCGTAACCCGCCACAAGCGGAGTATTCAGTAAGAGGTATATTTTTATATTGGTAAATTTGTATTAATCAATGCCAAAAAATGATAATAATTTATAAAGTTTCAAAAATATTATGGCTATAATAAAAAAAAGATGCTATAATGAAATTCGTGTTTAATTATAACAATAGAACAAAGTGTTTAAAATACCAAAGAGAGAAATTAACTCTGGAAGGGGTGGAGTATATGGCGAGAATCATTGCAGTAGCTAATCAAAAAGGCGGAGTAGGAAAGACTACGACCGCTATTAATCTGTCAGCATGTTTAGCAGAAAAAAATAGAAAAGTATTGACTATCGACATCGATCCGCAAGGAAACACATCAAGTGGACTTGGTATTGAAAAGAATAAATTAAAAAATACAATCTATCAAATGATAATTGGAGAATGTGATTTAGAAGACTGTAAATTACAAACAAATATTAAAAATTTGGATATACTACCTTCCAACGTAAATCTTGCTGGGGCAGAGATTGAGTTAATCGGTGTTGAAGGAAGAGAATTTATATTGAAAAGTAAGGTTGAAAAGGTACGAGACGATTACGATTTTATAATTATAGATTGTCCGCCATCATTGAATACTTTGACTGTTAATGCAATGACTACTGCAGATACAGTATTAGTTCCAATTCAATGTGAGTTTTATGCATTAGAAGGTTTAACGCAATTAATACATACTATCAATTTAGTAAAGCAAAGATTAAACCCGAAGCTTGAGATGGAGGGAGTAGTCTTTACTATGTTTGATGCTCGTACAAATCTGTCTTTGCAAGTAGTTGAAAATGTAAAGAATAATCTAAAGCAAAATATATATAAAACAATCATCCCAAGAAATGTTAGATTAGCCGAGGCTCCAAGTCACGGTCTTCCAATAAACCTTTATGATCCAAAGTCAGCAGGTGCAGATGGCTATAGACAATTGGCAAATGAAGTTATAGAAAAAGGCGAAGCGGAGACTTATACGAAGAATGAAATTGGTGAAATAAAGTATAGAGGTAAAAAGTAATTCTATTGTTAGTGAAATAGCAATTTATAAGGATTAACGGAGGTAAATATGTCAGTTAAAAAAGGTTTAGGAAAAGGCCTTGATATAATGATCCCAGAGCAAATTGTCAAGAATGAAGAGCAAAAGATTGATAATGTTTCACGTGAAACATTTGTATTAATCAGTGATATTGAGCCAAATAAAACTCAGCCAAGAAAAAGATTTGATGAAGATTCTCTCCAAGAGTTGGCAGATTCTATAAAGCAATATGGAGTCATTCAACCGCTTATACTTCAGAAAAGAGAAAAGTACTATGAGATTATTGCAGGTGAAAGAAGATGGCGTGCTGCTAGAATGGCAGGTTTGAAAGAAGTTCCAGCAATAATTAAGGATTATAGTCCGCAAGAAATAGTTGAAATTGCGCTAATTGAGAATATTCAGCGTGAAGATCTTAATCCGATTGAAGAGGCACAAACTTATCAAAGATTAATTCATGAATTTAATTTAAAACAGGACGAAGTTGCTGAAAGAGTTTCAAAAAGCCGTGTTGCAGTAACAAATTCCATGAGACTTTTAAAATTAGATAACAGAGTTCAGCAAATGTTAATTGACGAAATGCTTTCGAGTGGACATGCCAGAGCTTTACTTTCAATTGAAAATAATGACAAGCAATATAATATTGCCAGTAAAGTATTTGACGAAAAATTAAGTGTAAGAGAAACCGAGAAATTAGTTAAGCAGATTTTAAATGAAAAGCCTCAAAAAGAAGTCGCTGTAGCAAAAGAAGATGACTTTATCTATCGTAACCTCGAAGATAAAATACGCAATATTATAGGAACTAAGGTATCCATACATAAGAAGCAAAACAATAAGGGATCCATAGAAATAGAGTATTATTCAAATGAAGAACTAGAACGAATTATTGAAATGTTAGAATCAATAAATTAAAGATAGATAAATAATCAGAATGAAATAAAACAGTGTACAAAATGGAGGAAATAAGAAATGAACCTAATGGAGATTATCACAAATAACACAGCTTATATTATTTTAGGGCTAGCTGGTTTATCGATAATATTATTAATATTAGTAATTGCCTTATTTGTTAAACAAGGTAAGCTAAACAAAAAATATAAGAAATTCATGACTGGAGCAAGCGGTGAAAATCTTGAAAGTCAGATATTATTAAGATTTGCTGATATCGATAATCTAAAGGCAGATACAAAAAATATTAACGAAGAACTGGTTAAAGTTAAGGATAATCTTTTAATTACTTATCAAAAAGTTGGCGTTGTAAAATATGATGCCTTCAAAGAAATGGGCGGCAAGTTAAGTTTTGTTTTAGCTCTTCTTGATAAGAATAACAATGGTGTCTTATTAAATTCCGTACATAGCACTAGAGAAGGCTGCTATACATATTTAAAGGAAATTATTAAAGGAGATTCTTTCTTAGAATTATCAGAGGATGAGAAGAAAGCTCTTAACCAGGCATTAAGCAGCAGTAACTTTATGGAATAACAAAAAAATAAAATATTCTAATTTATAGGCCCGCAAATATATAAAAGCGGGCTCTTTTAATGGGCTTAAGGCAGGCTTGTATCAATAAAAATTTATGTAACGGAAGTTCTCATTAATTAAATTTATATCTAAAGTATGCTTATATAAAATTAGGATTAGAGTGATAAAAGGTCAAATTTTAGTTAAAAATACGCGCAAAGCATAACTTTCGTTTTCGGAAAAATTGCTTCTAAAAAGGATAAAATGCAAAAAATAAGTTTTACCCTCCTTTTGAGTAATACAAGATGAGGCTAATTTGTATAAATTGACGAATGACTTTTTGAAAAGGGCATTTGACACCTTAATTAAATTAGGTAATCATAAAAATAATTTATTTATTGGAATTTACTACACAATTGATACAAATTCCTCCGCTCCAACGCACATATACATAAAGTGTTTTAACGCTTTACTTCCGCTCCGGAACTTATATCAACTGTGTAGTAAATAGCTGCATATTTGGAGTTTAGCTATTATCAATTATATATTATAGTGTGAGGTTTATAGAATTAATGAGCTCCTAACTAGAATTATGTATACTAGAATTATGTAGACTAGTATTAGAATATGCAATTTCCTAGTGAATAAAGTTCGCATCTAATAGATTTTGAAATGCTTTTATGATTAAAATTTGGTCCGGGTGTTATAAGTTGGATCTATATCAAGATGAATATGTATGCATATATATTCATCTTGACTTGCCTTACCTTCCAGTGGTTGCCAAAAGAATGGCGCCCACTAGATGCCGGTCTGAGCCATCTGGATACTTGATTAATGAAAGCTGCATTATGGCTTTCATTAATATACAATACACACAAATTCATCAATACTGTGTATAGTAGACTTATGACATCCGAACCAAATATAAATTGTATAGAATTAAGTCATACTTCTCTAGAATTTTTGCAATACATACATGCTATTTATTCAAGGATTTATTAGTAATTTTACCTAAAAATAAAGCAGGAAGGAAAACCATATAAACCTTTCCTTCCTGCTTTATCTATACTTTAGAGAATGAGTTGGTTAGACAAAACTTAGATTATTTTTCTTTCTTTGGAACATTTCCTTTGCCAAAATAAGCAAGTCTATAAAGATCTTCCAGCTCTGACACCAGAGGAAGTCTCGGATTGGCTGTTGTACACTGATCACCAAATGCAAGATCAGCAAGTGCTGGAAGCTTGAAGAGGAAGTCTTTCTCGTCAATTCCATATTCCTGTAATGTTGCAGGAATTCCAAGATGACGGTTCAATTCTTCAACTTCTTTTGCAAGTATTTCTACGGCATCAGCATTGTTCTTCGGGTTTTTGCCAAGCTTCTTCATCAATTCGAAGATTTTATCACCTACGATATAGCTTTCATATTTCGGGAAGGAGGTGAACTTGGTAGGACATTCAACACCATTGTAGCGGATTACGTGAGGAAGCAGGATTGCATTTGCACATCCATGAGGAATATGGTACTCGCCACCAAGCTTATGCGCTAAGGAGTGGTTAATTCCAAGGAATGCATTGGTAAATGCCATACCGGCAATGGTAGAAGCGTTATGCATCTTTTCACGGGCAATTGGGCTCTCAGCGCCTTTATCATAGGATTCTCTTAAATATTTGAAGACTAAATCAACGGCATGAATAGCAAGAGCATCAGTATAGTCAGAAGCAAGAATGGAGATATATGCTTCAAATGCATGTGTTAATACGTCCATACCGGTCCATGCAGTAGACTTTTTCGGTACGCTCATTACGAAATCAGGATCAATAATTGCAACATCCGGGGTTAATTCATAATCTGCCAGAGGGTACTTCTTATTCTCAGTCTTATCTGAAATAACAGCAAAGGAGGTAACCTCAGAGCCAGTTCCGGAAGTAGTAGGAATAGCAACGAACTGCGCTTTCTTTCCTAAGTTAGGGAATTTATAAGTACGCTTGCGGATATCCAGGAATTTGAGGGACATGTTCTTGAAATCTGCTTCAGGATCTTCATAGAATAACCACATACCTTTTGCAGCGTCAATTGCGGAACCACCGCCAAGAGCTATAATTACATCAGGCTTAAACTTGTTCATTTCTTCGACACCCTTTAAGATTGTCTGAAGGCTTGGATCGGGTTCGACCTGATCAAATATCTCACAGTGCACATAATCAGGACGTTTTCTTAATTGATATAATACTTTGTTTACATAACCTAATTGAGTCATGGATGGGTCGGTTACGATAAATGCCTTTGAGATATTAGGCATCTTTGCTAAATATGCGGTTGAACCGGACTCAAAATAAATTTTACCAGGGATCTTAAACCACTGCATATTTACCCTCCTCTTAGCAACGCGCTTATAATTTACTAAATCAACTGCAGAAACGTTATGGGTTGTGGAGTTACCACCGTAAGAACCACAGCCTAAGGTAAGGGAAGGCATATTCGTATTATATAAATCACCAATTGCACCATGGGTGGAAGGAGAATTAACCAGGATACGGCCTGTTCTCATTCTGGCAGAGAAGGTCTTTATAACAGCTTCATCTGAAGAATGAATAACAGAAGAGTGGCCAAGACCGCCAAGTTCAATCATTTTCTCGCATAACTGGAAGCCCTTCTCAAGGGTAGCAGCTTTAATAACGGCAAGTACTGGAGATAATTTTTCCTTGGATAACGGATACTCTGGTCCAACACCTTCTAATTCAGTACATAAAATCTTAGTATGCTCAGGAATTGTAATTCCAGCTAAAGCAGCAATTGCTACAGGTGACTGTCCTACGATAGCAGGATTTACAGCGCCGGTTGCACTATTAATAACCACAGGTTCTAATAATTTAATTTCTTCCTTTGTTGCAAAATAGCAACCGGCCTTCTTCATTAATTCAACTACTTCATTGTATACAGGAGCTTCAATGATTGCTGCCTGCTCAGAAGCACAGATCATACCGTTATCAAAGGATTTGGATAATACTAAGTCATTAACGGCACGCTTTAAGTTAGCTGATTTCTCGATGAAGCATGGAACGTTACCGGGGCCTACACCAAGTGCCGGTTTACCGCAGGAGTAAGCCTGTTTAACCATTCCGGATCCGCCGGTTGCAAGGATCATGGATACGTTCGGGTGATTCATTAATTCTCTGGTTGCATCGATGGAAGGATATTCGATCCATTGGATACAGTTCTTCGGCGCACCAGCTTTAATTGCTGCTTCATATAAAGTTCTGGCAGCTTCTTTGGAACACTGCTGAGAACTCGGATGGAAGCCAAAGATGATAGGATTTCTAGTCTTAATACAGGTTAAGCATTTGAACATCGTAGTAGAGGTAGGATTTGTTACAGGTGTTACACCTGCCACGATACCAACGGGTTCCGCTATAATCATATAATCCTCTTCTTCGTTATCTTCAATGATTCCTACTGTCTTTTGACCTTTAATGGAATGCCATACATATTCAGTAGCAAATATATTCTTTGTAATCTTATCTTCATAAACACCGCGGCCAGTTTCATCTACTGCCATTTTAGCAAGTATCTGCTGTTTTGCAAGTCCTGCTAATGCCATTTCATGAACTATGTTATCAACGGTTTCCTGATCTAATAATAAAAACTCATCTAATGCAACAAGTGCATTTTTAACTAAATTATCAACATGCTCCTTGGGAGTAGGTTGTTGTTCGATTACCTTTGACATATTACTTCCTCCTATCTTGTTAAAAAATTAACACAATCGTTATGCTTAGAATATACCAGAAAAGAAATCATTTGTAAATACAATTGTTAAAATAATAACAATAGAAAAATATTACCTTTTTTCTGAAAAATTATTAATAATATACAATAGCATTAGTTATATCCTTATAATATAGTAATCATGCATAAAATCAAAGTACTCACAAGATAAAATATTGAATATTCACCTATAAATGGGTGAGAATGGTAATAATTAGTTCCATTGTATGATTGAAAATAACTTCACAATAAGTGAAAATAATGTTAGTATAGACTTGAATAGCTATTAGAAAGGATATATCAATATGAGGATTATCTCGCTAGATGCTGTAACAGGTAATGAATTATTGGCTAAAGATATTATAAATAGCAGTGATTTAGTTCTTATGACAGCAGGGACAGTTGTAAAAAAAGAATATGTAAAGCGTCTTAAGGATTTAAACGTTGAATATATCTATGTAGAAGATGAGATTGGACAAGGCGTTAATCTGACTAATAGTCTCGAGCTTCAAATCCAGGAGCAATGCCAAGAGGCGGTCAGGGATATCCTTATTAAGTATTCCTATTATAATGATTCGGAATTGAAAGAAATCAAACATATAGCAGATGAGATTATTAATGACATCATGAAGGAGCCGGAGGTTATTTATAATCTTTCGAGTATTCGTGATAAAAGTGACAGCACATATTCACATTCCATTAATGTATGTGCGCTTTCCGTCATTCTGGCTTTGCGACTGAAGCTTCCGAAAGCGAGAATTCGGGATATTGCAGTAGGATGCCTGCTGCATGATATTGGATTTACATATATTACAATTGATTATTATGATCTTACTTTGGATACCTGCTCGGATAAGGAACTGAAAGAAATCAAAAAGCATATTTTATATGGATACACTGCAGTTGAAAAGACGGAATGGTTATCTCCTGTTTCGAAGGATATTATCCTCAGCCATCATGAGAGAATAGACGGATCAGGTTATCCCTTCCACCTAAAGGATAATCGTATTAAAATAGGAAGTAAAATTGCAGCTGTCTGTGATGAATTTGACAGTAGGGTTTATGGGAATCTCACGAAGAAAATGAAGGTTCATGATGCAATTGATTATATAGTCAGTCGTGCTGGTGTTCTATTTGATTTCTCAGTAGTTAAAATATTTGTTGATTCCGTAGCGGCATATCCAACTGGGACTTTGGTTATCACGAATCAGGATGAGACAGGAATAGTATTACGCCAGAACGCCCAGTGCCCGACGAGACCCGTGATAAGAATTATTAAAGACAAAGAGGGTAATAAGGCTACTGAATGGATTGAAAAGGATTTAACTAAGGAGCTTACTTTATTTATCGTAGATACTATTCTCGATTGATCATTTGTCAGGTTAAATTGTGGAAAAGTAAGTCTCATTGTGGATTATAAGTTGAAAAAAGCATACGAGCGTGGATATCTCGATAACTCTTATTATGACCGTTAAGCATACATATGTTGATATTGGCTACTTGCAAGCGATATAAAAATATGATATAAATAATTATCACATGAAATGATACCTTTTGACGTAGAATATAAAGAGTTTACCGGTTTATGATTGGAAGTGAATAGTATGCATAGTTATTTAAGAGCAATTGGATTTAGTAACATTAATAATAGAACAGAATTAAATCAGTTATTGGATAAGATTACGGAGCAGGCTGCAAAAGTTCGTACCGTAGAGCTTAATAAAGGCAATTTAACTGAATTAATGATGGAATTTGGAGAGGGCTTGGGTATCACTTTACGCGGTGAGCTGGACGAAGCAGGTAAATTCCATTTGGAACATTATTTCCCGTATGCATTTGGTGCTAATATAAGTACCCGGGAAGAAGTCGGCATCAATAAAAGAGTGGATTCAGAAGCATATACAGGTATGTGTGATGACTTCAGATTGGGAGTATCCTTGATTTTCTATCTTCAGAATGTCATTGATTTTCTAGAGAAGAAAAATCAGAACATGCCAATGAGCACACCATTTTCGATTACACTTGCTGCCCTTTCCCTTGAGGGACGGATTCTTCTTCCGATTGAAATGGATGAAGTTCAGGTCCGTAATATTACAGCAGAAACTAAATATCGTAATAATCTGATTGCTGAAGCAAAAAAGGGTAACCAGGATGCTATTGACAGTCTGACAATTGATGATATAGATACTTATGCGATGATATCCAGAAGAGCAAAGAAGGAAGATATTTATTCAATTGTAGATACTTCTTTTATTCCCTTCGGATCAGAATCAGATAATTACAGTATTATTGCAACGATTACAGAGAGTAATCTGATTGAAAATACACTGACGAAGGAAGAAGTTTATGACCTTCAATTGGTTTGTAATGATCTAACTTTCCGGATGTGCATTAACAAAGAGGATTTACTAGGGGAACCGCTGGTAGGCAGAAGATTTAAGGGTAATATCTGGATGCAGGGAAGTATTGCATTTTCTGAGCAGGTTAAGGACTAGATAATATAATATAGGTAAGAATAAGGAGACAGATTTGTATTTATGTACAAAGTTGTTTCCTTTTTTATCAGAATTCATAAAAGCTTATAATAATATTCACGCCTGTTTTGACAAGCTTTGTCACGAAAAAGACTCATTATTAATCTGTAACAGGAGTATTTTGGCTTGACTTAACCGGTATGAAATAGTAAAATAACTATGTTGTGTGTGCTTGTAGCTCAGCAGGATAGAGCGTCCGCCTCCTAAGCGGAAGGCCGTGGGTTCAAATCCCGCCAGGCACGTCATAATGAGAAGCAACTTGTCAGGAATTGAACCTTCAGGTTGCTTTTTTTAAATCATATCATCCTTTTTATGTTTAAATTAGGATTTTATGTTAATAAAGCTTTTATATGTTCCAAGAGAATAGTAATAACAAAATTATTAATAATATCTTTGTACACATGATATTGGGCGCCATTTCACATAGATTTCACATAACCTATACAAAAGTATGATATCTAGCATGTATAAAATATGATATTTTTGTAATGTAAAATAAAGAGAGAGATAATAAAAGGAGAGAATACTATGAAGAGTATTAAGAGAATTGCAGTTTTTATGACAATGTTATTCATGTTAACCAGTGTATTCACCGCTTGCTCCAAGAGCAACAATGATACACAGTCTTCTGACAACACAACAGCAGGAACAACAGACAACACAACAACAGATAGCACAACAACAGATAGCACAACAACAGATACCACAGCAACAGACGGCACAACAACAGACACTTCAGCAGATTTAAGCGGAACAGTTACAATGGCAGGATCAACTTCTATGGAGAAGATCGCTAATGCAGCTGCAGAAGCTTTCATGGGAAAGTATCCTAACGTTACAGTAACAGCAGAATTTACCGGTTCAGGTGCTGGTATTGAATCAGTAACAAATGGCACAGTTAATATCGGTAACTCATCAAGAAACTTAACGGATGCAGAAAAAGCTGGCGGCCTTGTAGAGAATATTATCGCTATCGATGGTATCGCAATAGTTGTTGATACAAAAAATACAGTAGCAAATCTTACAAAAGATCAGTTAGCACAGATTTACAAAGGCGAGGTTACAAACTGGAAAGACCTTGGCGGTTCAGATCAGCCAATCGTAGTAATTGGTAGAGAGTCCGGTTCCGGTACAAGAGATGCATTTGAAGAGTTAGTTGGTGTTAAGGATGCATGCAAGTACTCCAACGAAATTAACAGCACCGGCGGCGTTATGGCAAAGGTTGCATCAACTCCCGGTTCAATCGGTTATGTTTCACTTGATGTAGTTGACGATACAGTGAATGAAGTTAGCGTAGACAGTATTCAGCCTACAGAGGAAAATATTATATCAAGAACTTACTTGTTAAGCCGTCCTTTCGTAATGGCAACCAAAGGTGAGATTTCAGCACAGAGTGAAACAGTTCAGGCATTCTTCGCTTACTTACAGTCTACCGAAGGTAAAGATTTAATTAAGAGCGTAGGTTTATTCTTACCTAACTAATTATAAATGAAATAAAGTTTTCAGTTTAGGAAGAGTTATCCTGGCCTAGGGTAATTCTTCCTAAAGCTGTTCAAAAGCATTTAAAGGAGACTATATGAGTGATAAAAGTTTCTCTATAATTGGCACTTACAAAACGAAAAATACAGTTGAAAGAACAGCTGAAATTATATTTATCGCGTGTGCTATGTTTGCAGTAATCGCGGTATTTTCAATTACTATATATATGATTATTAGCGGAACGCCGGCGATATTCCAGGTTGGATTAAAGGATATATTGTTTGGAACGGTTTGGAAACCGACTGCTGAAAATCCCAGCTACGGTATACTATATGTAATTCTTACATCCATTGTCGGCACCATTTTGTCAATCTTAATTGGTGTACCGATAGGTTTAATGACAGCGGTATTCTTAGCAGAAACAGCACCGAAACGACTAGCAGGAATAGTAAAGCCTGCAGTGGAGCTGTTAGCAGGTATTCCTTCCGTTGTTTATGGATTATTAGGTATCCTTCTTTTGAGCCCTGTCATTTATAAGCTAGAATTGTTCGTATTTAAGGGGTCTTCCACTCATCAGTATACCGGTGGTTCCAATCTGATTTCGGCTGTACTTGTCCTGTCAATCATGATTTTGCCTACGGTTATTAATATAAGTGAGACTGCTTTGAAAGCAGTACCCGTACAGTATAAGCATGCATCCCTGGCTTTGGGAGCTACTCATATCCAGACAATATTTAAGGTAATCATTCCTGCAGCAAAATCCGGTATCGTTACTGCTATTGTACTTGGTGTAGGCAGAGCAATCGGTGAAGCCATGGCAATTACCTTAGTAGCAGGTAACGGTGCCAATATTCCTTTGCCGTTTAACTCCGTCCGCTTCTTAACAACAGCGGTTGTAAGTGAAATGTCCTATGCAGAAGGAACACACAAGAATGTACTTTTTACGATCGGACTTGTTCTATTTGCATTCATTATGCTTATTAATATTGTATTAAATAAGGTTATGAAGGGAGGTAAAAAGGATGCCGATAGTTAAAAGTATCTATGATAAACGTCCCAGACCTTTGGATGCAATCTTGTATTGTATTATTTATTTCTGTGCGTCGATATCAATCATTACTTTAGCAGGAATCGTAACATATGTTACTATGCGAGGCATATCCTCCGTTAACTGGAACTTCCTTACCACCGTACGAAGTGCAATTAAAGGTACCTTTGGTATAGCCGGTAATATAGTAAATACAGTATATATTATTATAATAACATTAATTATCGTGGTACCGTTTGGTGTTGGTGCAGCTATCTATTTAAGTGAGTATGCTAAGCCGGGAAAATTGGTTTCGCTCATCGAATTTACAACGGAAACCTTAGCCGGAATTCCCTCCATTATCTTTGGTTTGTTTGGTTTTGTTTTCTTTGGTACAACTCTAAAATTAGGGTTTTCCATTTTAACAGGATCCTTAACACTGGTTATCATGGTACTGCCGCTCATAACCAGAAATACGCAGGAGGCATTAAAAACCGTACCGAGCAGCTACCGCAGCGGCGCTCTTGGAATTGGTGCTACAAAATGGTATATGATCAGGACAATCCTGTTACCTTCTGCTATGCCCGGAATTATTACCGGTATTATTCTTTCCGTGGGACGTATTGTTGGTGAGTCAGCAGCATTATTCTTCACCGCAGGCAGTGGATATCTGCTTCCAAAGCTCGGTAATTATGGAGAAGGTCTCTTTGAAAAGGTTCTTCAGCCTGGCGGAACTTTAACGATACAATTATTCCTTAGTATGGAGAAGGCAGAATATGACAATGCTTTTGGAATAGCCTTTGTCCTTTTGGTTATCGTATTTGGCATTAATATGTTAACTAAATTCCTATCTAAGAAGTTTAATGTTAATAAATAATAACTGTAGAACCACTGTGATTGAAAGGCACTGAGACCACAGAGTGTTCATGGAGGATAATATGATTAAGGATAAAATCATAACGAAAGGTTTGAACCTATATTACGGAACGAACCATGCACTAAAGAGTGTGGATATGAATATAAAGGAAAAGGCAATTACTGCATTTATCGGACCTTCCGGATGTGGTAAATCAACCTTCTTAAAGACGTTGAACAGAATGAATGATCTGATACCAAGTGTCAGAATCGAGGGAGAAGTAACCCTGGATGGAGAAAATATCTATGACTCCAGAGTAGATACTACCCTTCTTCGCAAAAAAATCGGTATGGTATTCCAGCAGCCGAATCCATTTCCGATGTCAATCTACGATAATATTGCTTATGGACCGCGAATCCATGGTATTAAATCAAAATCCAAGCTGGATGCTATCGTTGAGGAAAGTTTGAAGGGAGCAGCACTTTTTGAAGAAGTAAAGGACAGATTGAAAAAGTCTGCACTTAGCTTATCCGGCGGACAGCAGCAAAGACTTTGTATCGCTAGAGCTCTTGCTGTTGAACCCGAGGTTATTCTGATGGATGAGCCTACCTCTGCGCTGGACCCGATCTCTACCCTCAAGATTGAAGACCTGATGTCTGAACTGAAAGAGAAATATACCGTTGCCATCGTTACACATAACATGCAGCAGGCAGCCCGTATCTCCGATTACACTGCTTTCTTCCTGGTAGGTGAAGTAGTGGAATTTGCCGCGACAGATACGTTATTTACAAGACCGGTGGATAAGAGAACAGAAGATTACATCACCGGTAGATTTGGTTGATGCATAATTTGACATGAATTGACATAACAACTATAATAAAGATATAAGGAGGTATTTCATATGACTGCCAGATTAACCTTTGAACATGAATTAATATTACTTAGAGATAATTTAATAGAAATGGGGCATCTAATAGAAGATGCAATTGAGAAAACCTTAAATGCTTTTGAATCCGAGAACGAAGCCCTTGCGAATGAAATTATCCAGGGGGATAGAAACGTTAACGATATGGAGAAAACCATCGAATCAAGGTGCCTTTCCATCATATTAAAGCAACAGCCCGTTGCCAGGGACTTAAGAATTGTTACCACTGCGCTTAAGGTAGTAACAGACATGGAGAGAATTGGCGATCACGCAGCTGATATCGCAGAGCTTATCTTAAGAGAAAAAAGACAGCCGATTTATAATCTTGCTAAGCATATTCCGGAAATGGGAAGAGTAGCAAAAGAGATGGTACATGACGCTGTAACAGCATTTACTACATTAAATATAGAAAGTGCAAAGGAGATCATCAAAAAGGATGATATCGTAGACGACTTGTTTGACAAGGTAAAAGATGAGGTAGCTACGATTCTTCGTTCTTCGAATGAACATGTTGATCAGTGCGTAGACATCTTAATGATAGCAAAATATTTGGAGCGTATAGGAGATCATGCAGTTAACATCTGTGAATGGACAGAATTTCATGAAACTGGTTCCGTAAATAATATCAGAATATTATAAAGGAGAGCCCATGGAGAAGATATATGTTATCGAAGATGACGAGAGTATACGTGAATTACTGAAAGTAGCCTTAGAAGGCTTTGGATATCATATTAAAGCTTATGAGGCGGCTGAACCTGCCCTCCTTGATATGAAGGATGACAATCCCAATATGGCAATCTTTGATCTTATGCTTCCTGGAATGGACGGTTTATCTGCAATCAGGCTTATCAGACAGGATGCCCAATTAAAGAGCATGCCGGTTATCTGCCTTACAGCAAAGGATAAGGAACTGGATAAGGTCATGGGTCTGGATGTCGGTGCTGATGATTATATAACAAAGCCCTTCGGAGTATTGGAATTGGCGGCGAGAATCAGATCTTTACTTCGCAGGTCTGTGAAGGATGAAAGTACGGATATGATTCGTATTAAAACAGTTACGATTAATCCTCAGACAAGAGAAGTGAAGAATAATGGTGAATTAATTGATCTTACTTATAAGGAATATGAACTTTTGATGTATTTGATTGAACATGATTCCCGTGTTGTGAATAGAGAAGAACTTCTGAATCAGATATGGGGATATGAATATGATGGTGAAACAAGGACATTGGATAGTCATATCCGTACACTAAGACAGAAACTGGGTAATGTCGGCTCGAGCTGCATTAAAACAGTTAGGAGCGTAGGGTACCGGTTTGCTAGGAATGAGGATTAAGTGAAACATGCCATTTTTAAAAGGTTCATTCTGATTTTGTCTCTGGCGCTCATCCTAAGCGGCAGTATTTTTGGCGTTGCCATGAGCATCATACTTATTGACAGGACAGAAGAAAATATGCTGTATTCGGTGCGAATCGCAGATCACAATCTGGATTACGATAAAGATTTAAAGACGCAGATTGATCAGCTGAAGAAAATCAATGGAAATGAGGAAACCAGATTTACGGTTATCGCTTTGGATGGTAAGGTTATTGCTGACAGCAATGTATCCGATGTCTCTAAAATGCAAAACCATAGTAACAGGGAAGAAGTCAAGGAAGCTCTTAAGACGGGTATCGGCTATGCAATCCGTAAATCAGAGACCTTGAATATTTCCATGCTTTACGTTGCTACTATGTCGGAAAACGGTCAATACATTCTTCGTGTGGCAATACCATTTTCAGGCTTGGAGCAGTATATCGGTATTCTGATTCCTTCCATGCTGATCAGTATTGGGGTGTCTTTGATTGTTTCATTGATGCTGGCTGACCGATTCTCTCATTCCGTTACAAAGCCTCTTACTGAAATAGCGGAAGAGATGACGAAGCTGAAGGAAGAAAACCCGGAATTTCACTTTAAAAAATATGATTATGACGAAATGAATGTCATATCGAATACCACTCTGCAGATGTCTAAAGCAGTGAAGGAATCCATGCAAAGGGCCGAGTTTGAAAAAATGGTCAGGCAGGAATTCTTCTCGAATGCTTCCCATGAGCTTAAGACTCCGTTAACCTCAATTCGCGGATACATAGAGCTTCTGGAAAATGACATGGCTACCGATGAGAAAATGAAGAAGGATTTTCTTCTTAGAATTAAGAAGGA
This sequence comes from Mobilitalea sp., assembly GCA_035564175.1. GTDB lineage: Bacteria > Bacillota > Clostridia > Lachnospirales > Lachnospiraceae > Mobilitalea. The sequence goes on along the minus strand of DATMUM010000008.1, from coordinate 3,525 downwards.
GACCTTCAACATGACAGATCTTATTAATGATATACTTTTGATATCAAGACTGGAAACCAAGGAAGCAGAGGTAGTTCTGACGGAGGTTCGCTTCTGTCCATTACTTACTGAGGTCTGCAGATCTCTCGAACCATTAGCAAAGGAAAATCAGGTTACCATAAAAACCAGCTGCAAACCGCTGACAATGACAGCAAATACCCAGCAGATAAGGGAATTATTCAGTAATCTGATTACGAATGCGATCAAATATAATAAGCCAGGCGGTAAAGTTGATGTTACGGTAACCTCTGAGACAAAGGAAGTAGTTATTACTGTGGAGGATACCGGAGTAGGCATTCCGGAGGATGCGAAACTGCGAATATTTGAACGATTTTACCGGGTGGATAAAGGGCGCAGCAAGAAAGTCGGCGGTACCGGATTAGGATTATCCATCGTGAAGCACATCGTAAATTACTATGAGGGTTCCATTGAAGTGGAGAGCAAGCTGATGGAAGGTACGAAGTTTATTGTGCGCCTGCCATTTAAGAAAGATAGTATCGATACATCGAGTACTTATAAGTAAATATTACAATATTCTATATAATATAACGTATTTCTTCATTTTACCCGTCGTTTTATGTAATATTTATTACGTAAAATGACGATATATAGTAATAATATCCTGTATAAATGATAGAGCTTGCTGCTGCAGCGAAGATTAGGAGATTACCATATATGAAAAAATGGATGAATACGTTATTTTTAGGTAGTAGTTTTATAGCTGCCATATTGATAGAGGCTTATAGTATAAGTATATTAGGCAATTTATTAATTGCAGCCGGGTTAGGTGTTATTGTTTTAATTACCGGTTATCTATTAATGGATTCGATCCGAAATCAGATACAGCAGGGCAGTGAGGCCGCGAAATTCTATATCGATCGTATTATGGGTGAGGAATCTGATAAATGGAATGAGAGATATTCCGAGCTTCTCAATCTGCAGAAAGCGAATTATACAGCTACCAAAAAGAATTCCGCTATACTGGAAAAGAAATTCGAGGAAGTATTACTTAAGATTGAGACATTAGAAGACATTAATGTTAAGGCTCAGCAGAAGATACTAGACCTGCAGGGAAAAGCTCTTGAAGGACAGAAGAATGCTCTGAACTATGAGATTAATTACAACAGGGAGAGTGCAAAACAAATCATCGAAGCACTTCATGAGGAGGCAAAGAACAATGATGTGCAGGATCAATTAGACGGCATCATTGCATTACTCGATATCCAGTCACAGCTAATAAAAGAGAGTAATAATCGTACTGATACAACGATACATAATGCAACGAGACCTCAGCCAAAGCTTGTGAATAAATATATCGAAGATGATTTTGAATATAATAATATAGCAAATAATGACCCGGATATATCGGTTGATTCAGAGTATGCAAACCTTACGGATATGGAAAATGCCTCAGAATCTGACTGGTCCTTTCCAGAAGAGTCAGATTCCGAGGCATTAAATTCAACGGGTGCGATGAATGAAGAAGAAAAACCAACGATAATACCGCTTTATGATGATCCTAACAAAGCCCTAACTACCGATGAAATAGCATCTTTATTTGCATCCTTTGGTCAGTAAAGGATTATAGATCAAGGTAATCATCATCCTGATAAAGCTTACGTTTTGCACGTTTTTTATAATATGCGTTTCTTCTTTTTAAACGCGGACGTTCCACAAGAGCATAATATAGTCCAATTGCGATAACAAACAATCCTATAATGCAGCCAACAATAATCGGACGCAGACTTCCTCCGGATTTAGACGGAGAAGCAGCTGATTTATCAGGGCTTGCTGTAGGATTATTTTTTACGTATGCATTCTGGATTAGAGCTAATTTTTCCTCATTGTTATAAAGGATGTCAGCTCCGCCAACGTATTTTCCCTGATACGTATATGATATTCTGCCGATGACATTATCGCCGGTGCCATTGGTTTTAGAGGAGCTTGTCTTATCGGAGGAATAGAAAGTAACATCTTTTTTGGCATCTTTAAAGGAAGCCGTATTCGGAAGAACAAGATATCCATCCTTATCGGTTATAATTGGCGAATTGGAATCGCTGAGTAAAGCATTGTATTTGGTAAACATAGGTGATTCGGTCAGAGCCTGAGTGGTCTCCAGATCCGCAATCTTATAGATAGAGAAATTATTAAAGCCGTAATCAAATAATTTCTGGGTGTCCGTATACTGATGTTCATTACTATCATCGTGCATGATTACGCAGATTAATTCCAGGTTGCCGTGTTTGGCAACAGACACCAGAGTATACTTGGCAACTGTGGTATATCCGGTTTTTCCGCCGATACAGTCATCATACAGATAATCCTGCTTTAAAACAAATTTATGATGATTCCTAAGGTATCTTGTCTCCGGTTGAAGGTTCGTTGGCGGAATCTGATAAGTACGGCTGGCAAAAATCTTCCGAAAGGTCTCATTCTTCATGGCTTCTCTGGTGATGAGGGCCATATCATAAGCGCTGGTATAATGATTATCCTCAGGAAGGCCGTGGGGATTAACAAAATTGGTATTCTTACAGCCAATGCTTTTCGCACGTTCATTCATCAGCTTTGCAAAAGCAGGAATGGAGCCGGATACATGCTCAGCGATTGCATAGGCAGAGGTATTGTCAGATTCAAGCAACAGTGCATAAAGGCATTGCTGCATGGTAAGCTGTTCTCCAACATCAATACCGATTCGACTGCTGTCAAGGTCGACGTCATAAACAGCATTTCTAGAGAAGGTAACGATATCTCCTAAGGAAGAATTCTCAATCGCCAGCAGGGCTGTCATGATCTTAGTGATACTTGCAGGATAGTAGGTATGATTCATATTTTTCTCATATAAGACTAAACCGGTGGAGGCTTCCATAACAATTGCAGCATCTGCAAAAACACTCGGGCCGTCCGGCCAGGAGGCTTGATTTGCTGAATCGGTTGCTGTTGCCTGCACCGGAACTGAATTTAATAAAAGACTGAATAAGATGATAAATATACTAGTAAAAGCTACCAATTGCCGCTTCATAAAATCCTCCTGAACTACATAAAACATTGTGCCAAAGCATTTGACTTTGACACATGATACATATTAATTGATTTTGTATGAGAAATCAATCCATTTTTGCTGAAGATTCTGATTGTTCTTCCTGCCCGTAAAGTTCATCTGTACCGTGCTTTTTACTAAAATGACGTTCCATCAGATCCTTTTGCATCGGTACAAGATACTTATCCGGAAGAGCCATGCAATGCCAAGCGATATATGCTACTTCCTCAAGGACTACAGCATTATGTACGGCTTCTTTCGGAGTGGGACCCCAGGTGAAGGGACCATGATTGCATACCAGGATGCCAGGCATTTCTTTGGGGTTGATTTTCCCTTTCTTAAAACGTTCCACAATTACGGAACCGGTTTCCTTTTCATAATCGCCGCGGATTTCATAAGTTCTTAACTTACGGGTACAGGGAATTTCACCGTGAAAATAATCAGCATGG
>DATMUM010000007.1:0-2990 GCA_035564175.1 Mobilitalea sp. | reverse complement strand
TCTATGCTAATCCATCCGATGCGGATTTGGATCAATCGAAAATACTTTCGCCCAGAGAAGCTTTGTCACTTGCATTAGCATTGTCTCTGGACAGTTTGGCAGCCGGTGTCGGCGTCGCAATTGGTAATGTTAATATCATGGCAGTTATCCTATCTTCTCTCATATTAAGCATGATAGCCGTTAAAACTGGCGAAATAATCGGAAAAAAAATCAGAGAAAAAGTACCTTTCCAGATTTCTTGGTTAGGTGGTGTTTTACTAATTATTCTAGCATTTATCAGGCTGAAATAAATCCTGATAAGGATACCGTATTTAATAAATAATTGATCATTTTGAATTTAATGAGATTAATCGATAAATCAATTCATGTATAAAAAAACAGAGATATTATTATCTCTGTTCTCCTAGTATTCTTTCCAGTTCCATTACCTCTGCTCTTGATAATGATTGGTTCTTTAGATATTCTGTTAAAAAGGAACTTAATGATCCGTTATATAATTTATTTAATAAAGCTTTCGTTTCGATGTTTTGTACAGTACGTTTCGATATGGCCGCCTTGCATAGAAATCCGGGATCCTCACGTTTAATTGCGCCTTTTTCGATTAATCGCTTAATAACTGTGTAGGTCGTATTCTTCTCCCAACCGATGTATTCCTTAATTATCTTTGAGATATCTTTCGCAGCCAATACTTTATTGGACCACAACAGCTCCATGATATTAAGTTCACCCTCATGCAGACGTATTTCTGGTAACGACATGATACTAACTCTCCTCCGCTTTGCTTCATATACTATATTCTACCTGAGTAGAAACGAGATGAATCAGAAACCTGCTTCACTCATTAATAACAATATTCCTATAACAAAGTCTTCCCCATTCGACTTGGAACATTATGTATTCTATTCGTACCCAGGAATATGCCGAGTAAATCATTCACGTTAATGCCTGTAATATCAAGTACTTACATTGTAGAACAAATAATTGAACCCAACGATTAACACAAAACATATAACTACAAGGGTAGTCCAGCACTTGCACTACTATACTATATTAATAGAAAATATTTGTCAACTACTTTCTTAATATTTTCGTAAAATAATAGTTAAAATATGGTATTCCCTACAGACAGAACACTGCATAGTAAGGGACATATTTTATTTGATTGGAATATTCGAAGTTTTTAGAGGATATTTTCACTGCATAAGGGAAATCGCATTTCTGTTTAATAATACTGATACTCTTCGATCTTGTATTATCTGAGGTATGGATTTCAACGGGGATCAGGTTACTTCCCTTCTTTATAATAAAATCAATCTTTGCCATCGATTCAGATTCCCAGAAGCAAAGCTTATAACCACGGGATTGTAAGGACTGAGCAGCATAATTTTCAAGCAACGCCTTATAATTTTCAGGGTCCAATGGATTAAGCCTCTCTTCTATCATTTTCGTACAGAGAAGGCCGGTATCCGGAAGATAAAGCTTGAAATTTGCTTCGTTTTTTAACCAATCATCTGATGAGTATAAATCGGACAGCTGATTAAGCTGATCACTGATAATTTTATTGCACTTTATTATGTAATCACAATCGGACAGGCTCGATATTGCATCCCTGTACATTGCGTGGGTCGTTCCCTTACGGATCAGCTTATACTGGAACTTTTTATTCTCCTTACTGAGCTGAAGTGGAATACTGTCGATTACCTGGTTCATTTTCAGGGCATCGCTCTCCGTATTACATTGCTTGATATAGTCATGGTAGCTGCTGATCAGCAGATCATGCTGCTCAGGAACGTTGATCACAGAGGATAGATTGATATATTCATTCACAACACCCGGCATACCTCCGATTTGAAGGTATAACTGGTGCAGGGCAAGCAGCTCCTTATGTACAATTTCAGGAATTTTCTTCTCTGTATCAAAATGGTTTGTGATTGCTTCTATATACCATTCATTACCGGTTGCCAGTAGAAATTCATCGAACTCTAGCGGACCGATTGTAAGAAGCTCAAATAAATCCTTTACATTTTCCTTTAGCGGATTACTGGAAATGCAAAGGATGAGCGGAAAAATTCCGGAGACTTTTATTATATTCAGAATTCTTATGATACCCGGGCAGAAGCTGATCTCATCAAGGATTAGGAGCATGCTCTCAGATGAAGCTTCCTGGTCGATGTGAAAATACTCCTTTAAGCTAGTTATATCCGCATTACTGTCAACAGTATGGAATAGATCGACAAAGCCGGGAGCCCTTTCAAAATTGACATAGATAATTCGTTCAAAAAAGGCCTTAGCAAAATCATATGCAAGATATGTTTTACCTACGCCTTTCGCGCCGGTAAGCAGGATGGGCTTACCGCTGTATTCAGCTTTCCATTTAATTAATTCATCAATTACTTTTCTCTTCAATGATAGTTACCCCTTATGTCTTAATTTTACTAACAAATTGGTAAAATAATCAGGAAGTGGTGCTGTAAATTCTACATATTCCTTCGTTGTCGGATGGATGAAGCCCAGAACTCCTGCATGCAGAGCCTGTCCCTCCAGATGGAACGGATCGTTGTCCGGACCATACACAGTATCCCCGACAAGAGGATGATGAATGCTCGCCATATGAACGCGTATCTGGTGTGTACGACCTGTTTCTAAGGAGCATTCGATATATGCGTATTGATGATGTAAATTTTCTAATACTTTATAATTGGTTGCTGCAAATTTCCCGTTCTTCTGATTTACAGCCATTTTCTTACGGTCCTTCGGATGTCTTCCAATCGGGGCCTCCACTCTTCCGCCGTCTACCTTAAAGGTGTTATATACGATCGCTTGATACCTTCTTGTTATGGAATGTACCTTTAACTGCTCTGCTATGAATTGATGAGCTTTATCATTCTTACAAGCGACAAGAACACCGGTAGTATCGCGGTCAATCCGGTGCACGATACCCGGGCGCATTACTCCGTTAATTCCGGATAGTTCGCCCTTACAATGGTATA
>DATMUM010000006.1:0-7694 GCA_035564175.1 Mobilitalea sp. | reverse complement strand
GAGAGACGATCAGGTGGATAGGACAAAGGTGGAAGTGCGGTAACGCATGGAGCTGATTGTTACTAATAGGTCGAGGGCTTGACCTAAACAGGTTTAACAGTTAAAAATGGATGACATTTTCGTGTGTAGTATTTAGTCAATTGAATATGTATACTTGAGCTCAAAGCAATTATGTTTTGAGTTTTTTGTATTTTAAAAAATAGTGTCATCAAGTAAAGCCGTGCATAGAAAAAGCCGGAAAGCTGATGTATAACTGAATCTACAGCTTGGCGTTTACCTTCCGCATCCATTAGTAATAGTTTTTATCCCTATACCATTCTGTCTGCACTATACAGGTGTTAGTTCGCACGTGCAGCATTCTTTAATGCGGATGATCTAAAGACTGATGTTATAATAGTATTCCGTACTCTTAAGCCTATCCATTGGCGTCCTCCTTACTGTCCATTAGTGTCCTCCTTATTGGAATCACCTAAAATGTCTTTAGTTTCTTTAGACTTTTTAGCATAGAGATTTTTTCACACAGTGTTATCTGGTTTATTATGCATTATTTTATTTGACGTTTATTTTATAGCTATAAATGAGTAAAGAAAAACCCAGAGTACTCTGCACTAGGATTTACATTAGAAGTATTATATTTTATTTTATATAAATTGACACATTATTCCTATTGTAATATGATGGTCTTATTATAAATTCTGATTGGATAAGTGAGTTTTTCAACCCGTTATGAATGAACTTTTTGATTGAACCGGTAGTTTGGAAAAGTAATTTCATATTAACATTATTTTATGTTCTAAAGGGCAATGAATAAAAGCCTGTAGTATATAATTCCGTATACTGGTGTAATAAGCCAATATCTTGAACCAGAAACTAATACCGAATTATCTGGCAAAGGTAAAAAGATTAATAAGAAAAATAAATTATTTAAAAAGATGTAATAAAAGGGGGATATGTTTTTGGAGAAGGTAAATAAAGGAAAAAAGTGGGCAATAGCAATCATTGTGATAATTTTGCTGGTAGAAGTTTTCTCTACGGGGTATGTGTATCATAATTATATTTCAAGTGGCAGAGCAGACATTGCTTCTGCTAAGCTTTTTCAGGGTTTTGTTAGATTTATTATTGTTGGAACAATCTTATTTTTCGTATATAAGGGAGATCGGTGGGCGAAATGGTTGAGTATCGTTTTATTAATGCTTGGAGGACTTATTTCACTATCAACACTATTGATAATATTTAACATAGTTCTTTTGGCTATGGGGGTTATATATCTGTCTGTTGCAATTATTTTAATTTCATCTGCAAGTATGAATGAATTCTTTCGGTATCAAAGAGGAAGTATTCATATAAATTCTAGCGAAAATATGAATGATTTTCATGAGGATATAAATTTATAAAAGCCAAAGAGAAAAAGGTATATCTAGGCGAGGGTGACTGAAATGGCCTTGTGATTAATAAAATATATCATGGTAAGCAGTTCATCATGGATGATGCACTGCTTGTATTTATACCAATGTTCGAACGAATGTGGGATCACATCAGGTTATCGATGAATATAAATGGAATGCTAATTTTATAAGATATAAGCACAGCAGGAAATGAAAATGTATGGTACGGCTATAATCAGCAAAGTCTGTCCAAACTTACATTTCTTGCTGTTTTTTATATTAAGGATATGACTCGTTTTCAATCATATAAAGCTATATGGTAAATTTATATCAGATAAATAAGAATATCAGGAATTTAGCTTAATGTTAGTCGGGATTATGCCGATATACTAATTAATCTATATAAGGAATAAGCTTAAGGGGCTTGGCCAGAATGAAACCATGTTTGCTCCCTTTACAAATTGTGACTTTGACACTATAATAGAGACAGATATATTTGTAGGAATACATAGAAATATAAGAGAAAATCACAATAGATAAATAGTGGAGGTTTAATTATGGAGAAGGATGTATTATTTGGCGGGGTTCCCTCAGAAGTTGAAATATTAGAATTCAAAGCAGGTGGTAACTCATATGGAATGAATGTAAGCGATGTTAAGGAGATTCTGTCATATAGTAATAAGCCTACGCTCATACCGAATTCTCACCCTTTTATAGAAGGTATAATTATGCCGAGAGATTTCATCATTCCGATTATAAATTTTATTTCCAGCTTAAAGCTGAAGGATATAGACGAAGAGAAGAATGAAATGCTCATCGTAACTGAAATTAACGATCAAAATATTGCAATTCACGTAGATAGTGTTGTTGGTATTTATCGTGTAATGAATACGGATATTTCTAAACCAGGGAAAAAACTCAGCACTTCGCAGAAGGATTATGTTATTGGTATTCTGAATCGTGAAGATAGACATGTTGAAATAGTTGAATTAAGAAAGATTATTAAGGATATCAATCCGGAAGTTAATGTCGGATAATCAAACAGTTCAATAGTGCTGTATGTTAGAAAAATATTCACTTATATTTGGACGGTGCACGGATGGCAAAATGTAAAATATGTAAAGCTAATATACCTGATGGAAAAGAATACTGCAATAACTGCCAGGATAAGGAGAACCTGATTTCTAATGAGACTTATCTTGACAGTTTATTAAATTCTGTCAAAAATACAGCACCAGCGGCTGAAAGTATTTATAGAAAGAAAAATGACAGTATGAGTGGAAATTCTCAAACAAATTCCAGTTCTAAAATTGAAACGAATGATTCTGTAACCTCCATGGAATTGAAAGAGCATGATTATCACCACGATGATGCCTATTCTCTTGATTTGGAGGACTTAAAAGATTTTGACCAATTTTCAATTGATGATGATTTAATTGATTTACAGAAGGATATTGTAATCAGGGATGATGAATTGTTTGGAGAGGATTTATCAGATATATTATCCGATAAAACTTCACGGCAACCAGAACCCACAGAAGATAACACTGAAATTAAAGAAGTTGAAACAGAGTATATGAAAGAAGATAATGTACCAAAGTCTCGGGAAGATAAGGAGTTCCTTTACGATACAGAGCAGGAGTTAACCGAGCAATATGCTACCGATATTATGAATAATCCTGAGCAAGCATATGATTATGGTGATGAAGAATTACTTAAGAATAGCAATATCATTTCTAAGATAAATGATTATCAGGAGGATAATTTAAGCTCTTCTGTTAATTCCGGGATAAATGATTATCAAGCGGATAATTCAAATTCTTCTGATAATTCCGAGAGGAATGATTATCAGAAGAAAAATTCAAGTTCTTCTGACAATTCCGTAATGAATGATTATCAAGAGAAAAATTCAAGTTCTTCTTACAATTTCGAAAGGAATGATTATCAGGAGGATAATTTAAGCTCTTCTGATAATTCTGAGATGAATGATGATCAAGAGGATAATTTCAGTTCTTCTGACATTTCTGAGATGAATGATGATCAGGAGGATTATTCAAATTCTTCTGACAATTCTGTGATGAATGATGATCAGGAGGATTATTCAAGTTCTTCTGGATATTTCGAGAGGAATGATTATCAGGAGGATAATTCAAGTTCTTCTAACAATTCCGAGATGAATGACTATCAGGAGGATAATTCAAGTTCTTCTGACATTTCCGAGAGGAATGATGATCAGGAGGATAATTTAGGTTTTTCTAACAATTCTGAGAGGAATGATTATCAGGTGAATAATTCAAGCTCTTCTGATAATTCTGAGATAAATGATCAGCAGGAGGATAATGCTAGTCTTTCAGACAATCAGAATGATAATTATAATCCGGAAGAGATAGCGGAGTTTGAAGCGGAGGAAGATTTTGATCCGGATATCAATGATTTATTGAACAGTCTTGATGATTTCCAGCCTTCAGGTTCAGATCAACCAAGGAATGATACGGATTTGATTAAAGAAGAGGTAAATATTGAAGACACGGAAGAGTATGAACATATACAGGAAGATGATGATATCTTAAGCTTACTTAATCAGATTTCCTCTGATGATCCAGTTGCAGAAGATGTCAAGGCTATTAATGAATTACTAAGCGCTAACGCGTCAGAGCCTCAGAAAAAATCGAGTATGCCCAGTGATGTGGGCGAAGTCTTTTCCGACGCGCTGAAAGTAGTAACCTCATTAAATGATGGTAACATTGCTGAGACAGAACTTTTAGGTAAAATTGCTGAAGGTAAAAAAGGTAAGAAAGAAAAGAATAATAAGAAGCAGAAACTTTCTATGAAAGATTCTAAAAAGCAAAAGGCAGATAAGATTGCTTCTGAAGATAAACCTAAAGAAGGCTTTTTTAAGCGTCTTTTCGGTAATGTGATGGACGAAAATGCTCCTGATAAGGATGCTGCTGATATTCAAGGCGAGGAGAATGCTAAGGATAAGAAACCTGCTAAAAAGTCAAAGCCGTCAAAAGGGAAGAAGAGCACAGCTGCAGCACTGGAAGTAGAAACCGTAGAAAAAGGCAAGGGCAAAGGTAAACCAGGAAAAGATAAGGAAGCTGATTCGAAAGAAGAAGGCAGTACAGATAAAAAAGGCAAGAAAGGGAAAAAAGAAAAGAAGAAAAAATCCAAGGAAATCATACAGGTAATCGATGAAATAGAAGAGGATGAAGGCAGGATTAACCGTCTTGGAGCAGCGATTATATTCCTTTTCTTCGGCTTATTTGCATTACTTTTATTTGTAGGTACGAATGTGGTTTCTTATACACTCAGTATCCAGAGCGCAACAAATTATTTTGATAACCAAAAATACACTCAGGCCTATAATGAAGTATATGGAATCGATATTAAGGATAAAGATATCGCAATTTATGATAAAATCATGACAGTTATGTTTGTAAATAAGCAGCTGAACTCTTATAATAATTATTATTCCCTGGGTCAATATCCGGAAGCACTGGATTCATTACTGAAGGGACTGAAGAGGTATGACAAGTATATAGAACTGGCAACCATACTTGGAATAAAGACTGACTTGGATTATGTAAGAAATCAGATTCTGGCAGAGTTGAATAATGTATATCATCTGTCCGAGAAAGATGCGATGAAAATCAATTCCTATGAAGATAAGAGTGAATACAGCATGGAAGTCTATGATGTAGTACTTGAGAACATGAGTAACTGACATGATATTATTAAGTAAAGGAATGAGTGAAGAATGATAGCAATAGTTGATTATGATGCGGGTAACCTGAAAAGTGTGGAGAAAGCTCTAATTCATTTGGGGGAAGAAGCTGTAATTACCAGAGACAAACATCAGATTTTACATGCGGATAAGGTAATTCTTCCGGGGGTTGGAAGCTTTGGAGATGCCATGGATAAACTGCATCATTATCAGTTAGTTGAGGTAATAAAGGAAGTAGCAGTAAAGCATACACCGCTGTTAGGAATTTGTTTAGGCCTTCAGCTATTCTTTGAACGAAGTGATGAATCGGACGGAGTAGAAGGCTTATCAATTCTTAAGGGGGAAATTCTTAGGATACCTGATTGTAAGAGCTTAAAAATACCGCATATGGGTTGGAATTCCCTCAGTATAAAGCCTGGGGCTAAGCTTTTTCAGGGAATAGCAGACCAGTCTTATGTATATTTTGTTCACTCCTATTATTTAAAAGCAGCAAATGAAGCTGATGTTGCTGCAACAACTCATTACAGCACCCTGATTCATGCATCTGTTGAAAGGGATAATATTTTTGCATGCCAGTTCCATCCGGAGAAAAGCGGCGATGTAGGACTTAAGATTTTAAAGAACTTTGCAGCTTTATAAGTATCCATATGGTATTGAAGAGATGATATGATTGGAGAGATAGCATGTATACAAAAAGAATTATTCCATGTTTGGATGTGCATAACGGACGCGTAGTGAAGGGAATTAATTTTGTAAATCTACGAGATGCCGGTGATCCTGTTGAAGTAGGTGCGGCATATGATAAAGCCGGTGCGGATGAGTTGGTTTTCCTGGATATTACGGCTTCTTCGGATGCAAGAACTATTAAAATTGATATGGTGCGCAGAGTGGCTGAGACCGTATTTATACCTTTTACCGTAGGCGGTGGTATCCGTACCGTTGAGGATTTTAAAATGATCCTTAGGGAAGGCGCGGATAAAATTGCAGTGAATACCGCTGCAATCCTTAATCCGACATTAATCAGTGAGGCAGCAGATAAATTCGGAAGCCAATGCGTGGTACTTGCCATTGATGCAAAGCGCAGAACAGACGGATCCGGTTGGAATATTTATAAAAACGGTGGTCGTGTAGATATGGGCATCGACGCAGTTGAGTGGGCGATGAAGGCCTGTGAATTAGGTGCCGGTGAGATTCTACTTACCAGTATGGACTGCGATGGGACAAAGGACGGGTACGATTTAGACTTAACAAGAACGATATCGGAAAATGTACCGGTTCCTGTAATCGCTTCCGGCGGTGCTGGTAAGATGGAGCATTTTTATGATGCATTAACCGATGGTAAGGCAGATGCAGTTCTTGCAGCTTCCCTGTTTCATTATAAAGAGATGGAAATTCTGGATCTGAAGCATTATCTGAGTGGCAGGGGAGTCAGTGTGAGACTCTAAATTATATTAATTTGAGCGGACAAATATATGTCGGATGAAGTATCAGTGTATGGATACTCATCCGGCATATCATTTATCTATGAACTTAACCATAATATTGGTATTGATAATGCTTCGATACCAGTGTAGTATTGATAAAATAAACGGTAAGATTTATTGTGGATTATTGATAAAGAACGGTAAGCATATATTGTTGATTATTGATAAAATAAGCAACAATCATATATTTTAGAAATGGGGTACATATTTTGAGTGCGATTAATAACGATTGGCTAGAAGCCATAGGGAGCGAATTCCGGCAAACCTACTATTCGCAGTTATATCAGTTTGTAAAATCAGAATACGGTCATTATACGATATATCCAAGTGCGGAGGATATCTTCAATGCTTTTCACTTTACGCCGCTAAGCCAGGTGAAGGTAGTAATTCTCGGACAGGATCCTTACCACAATGAAGGGCAGGCACATGGTTTGTGCTTCTCAGTGAAGCCGGAGGTAGAGATTCCACCATCGCTTGTGAATATCTATCAGGAGCTACAGGAGGATCAGGGCTGCTACATACCGAATAACGGATATTTAGAAAAATGGGCTAAACAAGGGGTACTCTTATTAAATACGGTATTAACGGTCAGAGCTCATCAGGCAAATTCCCATCAAGGCAAAGGCTGGGAGCGGTTTACGGATTCAGTAATTCAAGCAGTAAATGCACAGGACCGTCCTATTGTGTTCCTCCTCTGGGGTAGACCGGCACAGATGAAGAAGGCTATGTTGAATAATACGAAGCATCTGATTCTGGAAGCACCTCATCCAAGTCCGTTATCAGCATATCGTGGGTTTTTTGGCTGCAAGCATTTTAGCCAGGCTAACGAATTTTTAAAGGCAAATGGAGTCATGCCAATTGACTGGCAGATTGAAAATAAGTAAAATAATATTTTTTATAAATTTCCTAAATCTAAATTAATCATATAATCATAAATCATATAAAACATAAAACATAAAACTGGTGGTAGAATATAAATGGTACAAGTTGAAAGTGGAAAATTCCAAAATATAAGATATAATAAAATTAATTAGATATGGAGGAATTTATCATGAGCAAGCAGTTTGACCAAAAGTTTAAGGAGAATGCAGCTAAGTATTA
>DATMUM010000005.1:0-24317 GCA_035564175.1 Mobilitalea sp. | reverse complement strand
TCTAGAAGCACAAGGCTATGATATATCCTTATTAGTGAAATGCAACGATAACTAATATTCCCTCTCAATATTTAAAAGACAGGGGTTTTATGAACCCTTATTTAAAGTCGCCTCAAAATCTACTTTATTTTTCACTCTTTTCTACCTCCGTCATTGGAATATGGGGTATATTCGTTCTTCTTTATTATCGTTTCCTGCGAAAAAAGTATCAGAGTATATTTGTATGTACGAAAGGTAATGGCTTTAGCACCAAGGATTAAAGAACGAGAACCTGATTAAATTCTACAACTGGAGATTTCCTATTTCAACCATAAATATTGTAAATATTCTTAAAATATGAACATAAATAATTTGGATTGTCTATTTGATATGCTATGAATTGCGCATGATGATGCAATAGTTTTAGAATGATATAATAAAATTTGAACATGGAAGAAAATATATTGACAAATAGACCGACGGTCTGTCGGTAATGAATTGAATGAGTGTGAAAGAAAATGCTTTCCTATTGCAATTTGCGTTCTGAGAACGAAAGCAGGCACTCATTCTCAGAACTTGGAGGCAAATTATGAGAATTACGAAAGAGTTTGATGAAAGAAGAAAAGAAATTCTTGATACTGCCGAAAGGCTATTTCATACGAAAGGCTATGAGAAGTGCACTGTGAATGACATACTGAAGGAAGTTGCCATCGCAAAAGGTAAACTATGAAGGCATAGCTTACTGGCAGACCGGTACAATGATTGACATCTACGGTGATAGTCTTACTGTGGTTGGTAAAGAGAATACGTACAATCTTTCTGACTGTCGTATTGACATTGGTCTGGTAAAGCAGAATGAAATGAAGGATTTACTCTTAAACGCTGAACATAAAAAGGTAACCCTTCAGGAAGGGGAAATGGGGATACCCGTATAATAAGTAAGCCCCTACAGGAGAAGTGAACCTCTTGATTGGATTTTTCGTCCAACCAAGGGGTTCACTTCTCCTACGGGGGCTGTGTTTTAATATAATGTATTACTGCTTGTCGTTTGTCAAACCTAACTTATCAAAAATGAAGAACAGCAATGACAGAATCATACCAACAAGACATGCAAGCACCATACCCTTAAGGGAAACTTGTTTGATGTTTAAGGCTACACCGGAAAGACCGGTTACAAATACAACAGAGGTAAGTGTCAGGTTGCGGCTGCGGCCGTAATCCACCTGTCCGTCAACCAAAACTCTAATACCGGAAGCACCGATCATACCGTATAGCAGGAAGGAAATACCGCCAATAACCGGGCCAGGGATAGTCTGGATTAGTGCTGAAACCGGTCCTACAAAGGATGCGATCATTGACAGGATTGCTGCACCACCAATAACTTGTACGGAATAAACCTTAGTCATAGCCATAACACCGATGTTCTCACCGTAGGTAGTGGTTGGTACCGAACCTACAAAACCGGAAAGCATAGTAGAGATACCGTCTGCTAACATGGAGCGGTGCAGGCCGGGAGTCTTCAGAAGGTCTTTCTCTACGATTTTACTGGTGACAATCTGGTGACCAATGTGCTCGGAAGCAAGTACAAAGATAACGGGTAAAATCATAAGGATTGCCTGAAGATTAAAGTGAGGTGCCTGGAAATTCGGCATAACAAGAATTTTTGTGTGCAGTGCATCAGAAACTGTACCAGGTGTTATAACACCAGTAATCAGTGCAGTTACATATCCGGCGATGATTGCGATTAGTACGGGAATGACAGCGAAGAATTTCCGAAAGAGCACATTGCCAAACACGGCAAAAGCCAGGGTTACAAGAAATACAATGAATTTTTTGGAATCAACCGATCCATCCGTTGCTGGGAGAATTCCGGCTGTGGAGGCCGCGGTCCCTGCAAGCTCTAGACCGATGAGTGCCACGACTGGGCCCATGGCTGCTGCTGGAAGTACGACGTCG
This sequence comes from Mobilitalea sp., assembly GCA_035564175.1. Classification (GTDB taxonomy): domain Bacteria; phylum Bacillota; class Clostridia; order Lachnospirales; family Lachnospiraceae; genus Mobilitalea. Next base: position 22,382 of record DATMUM010000005.1, on the reverse strand, counting down.
ATCCATTTGACCCCAAACTTATAAATAATAAATGAAATAACGCAGAGAGCAAAGCCGACTGCGATAAAACCGCCCAGCGCATCAGGATATCCCCACGTTGAGATGACAAGACCTGCTGGCGCAAGAAAAGCAAAGCTGGAACCAAGATATGCGGGAGCTTTGCCTTTCGTGATTAGAATAAATAATAGTGTGCCGACACCGTTCATCAACAGTACGACGGATGGATTGATATGGAAGAGAATCGGCACCATTACGGATGCTCCAAACATCGCGAACATGTGCTGAAGGGACAGTGGAACCAATAGCTTCACCGGTACCTTGTCTTCCACTTGAATGATTTTTTTGTTATCCAAGAAAATACCCTCCTTTATTGTTATCCCGAAGAGTATACCACAGAATCAGACGGATTTCCACAATATAATTCATGATTCTGAAAAATTCTCGCTTTCCTCGCACAGGAAATTGGAGATTTCGAAAATTCTCTTTTTTATTTCATACGAGGAAATTGCGTCCTATGAAATAAAAATTGTTCTGCTTAGAAGCGCACTCAGCGCAAAACGTAAATTCAAATTTACGCTGGAATTTTGTCAGCTAAGTTGACCGCGCTCGGCGCGAGAGTTTGCAAGGTAAACTCTATCAGGATACGCTGGATTACTTGACAGTATCATGCAAATACAATACACTTATATAAAACAAAACATGCTTCAATATATTTAATTATGTTATCAGGTTTATGTGAATTGATCAGATTAAGGATAATCAGGGACGAGGGGACAGATATGTTTGAGTATTTCCAGACTTATTTTATTGATATGAAATACGGTCCATCTTTTGCATTTACCCAGATCAGCTTTGTAGTTACCACTGTGCTGCTTTTGAATCATATCAGCTTTACTCTAAAGGGTATCTTAAAGAAGCTTACTGAAATAGTGATTTGGTGTGCAGGAGCGCTTCTCTTCGAAAGCATATATTATCTGCTTTTTGGTAATACACTGATGGCTTTTTTGCCCTGGGGATTTATCCTTATTGCATATGCGTTATTTGCAAGTAAATATAGTGTTTCCACAAGAATCTTAAGAGGGTGTCTTTATGGCTCCTCCTCCGTGCTCATTCTGGCCATATCAGAAGCCTTGGGCGTTATGCGGGATAAAGGGGAAATAGGATTTCTTCAGGGTGTTGACATAACGTCCATTTTCGTGGTGACCGGATTTATCCTGTTAATTTTATTATTACACAGATTCAGTACCGAGTCCCTTCTTTATGTCCCAAATTTTTGTATCACACTTATGGTAGCAATCAGTATCTTTGGTTGCTTTTCACAATTTACCTATCGAAGACTGCTGGATTATACAGAGTTTAATAACGAGGCTTATAATACTATCATTTGCTTAAGCTTATGGATTTTGGAACTGATGGCCTATTACATGTGCTACACTGTAGCCTATGAATATTCACAGAATATGGACCTTATCGCAATGCAGCATAAGGCTGAAATAGATAAAACTGTTTACAAATTTTCACAACAAAATTACGAGGAGATGTGTGCCTTAAGGCATGAGATAAAAAACCATAATGCATATATGAAATCCTTATTATTGAATAAGGAATATGATAAACTTGAAGAATATTTTCAGGAAGGGTTAGTCGAATTCTCCGAATTCTATAAAGGCGTTGAATGCGGTAATCTGGTTATTAATAACATATTAAATTATGAGATTACGAAAGCCAAAGCCTATGGAGTGACTATTGATTCCCAGATCGTCGTGCCTTCAAAATTACCCTTCAGAGATACTGATGTATGTAGCTTGCTGTCGAATTTGTTAGATAATGCAATAGAAGCATGTGGTTCCCGAAAATGTTACGAGCCGACTGTCCGCATCAACATTCGTCAGGATAATAGTTACTTATTCATACGTGTCGTGAATCCGATTGATGATTCCATACCGGACAAAGAACGTTTGTCATTGAAAACGACGAAGCTTAATCAAAGAGCCCACGGTTATGGAACCAAGGTAATTAATATGATCACAGGACGCTATAATGGTTATGAAAAATACATGATTCAGGATAACCATTTCATTGCGGATGTTATGTTAATGTCGGTGGATAAAAACCAGAACATGGTAAAAAGCTAACTTTATAATAGAGGAGTCGCATGTATATGCAGGTGATGGAAAATGAATAAGTATAGAATTGCTGCCTGTGATGATAACAGAACCGCATTAGATATCATCGCCAACGCCATTATTAATTGTTTTCAAATGCACAAGCTGGAGGTTGAGATGGAAACCTTTACAGAGGTAAAATCGTTAAAGAAACGATTATCAGAAACAGAATTCCATTTGCTGGTTTTGGATATTGACATGCCGGTAATGGATGGCATTACCTTTGGTAAGGAATTACGTGCACATGGTAATAAAACCAGTATCATTTTTGCCTCGAACAGGGAAGATAAGGTTTTTGATTCTTTGAAAGTACAGCCTGACGGATTTATCCGAAAGAGTCATATTATCGAGGATATTCCCGAAGTAATAGAAGCTTATCTGCAGGCTCATCGGGAAGAGGTAACACAGAAGCTGGTCATACAAAACAGAGATCAGCTCATTGTAATTCCATTGGATGACATCCTGTACATTGAGGGCAATCTGAAATACCAGATGGTACATGTCAATCTGAAAAAAGATCCCATTCCATTAAGACGTCCGATGCAGGAACTGGAGGAGGAATTATCTTCCAAGGGCTTTCTGCGGATACACAAAGGATATCTGGCTAATTACAAGCACATTCGAATTATCATGGATTTAGAAATAGAACTGGATAATAATGAAAAGCTTCCAATCAGCAGAAGAAAGATTCAGGAAGTAAAAGCCAGTTTTATGGATTTAATGCAGAACAAGGGAACAATTGTATTTAAATAATGTCTACCAGCAAAAAAATATGTCGGGTCATCAAGCTTTTTGATGGCCTGTTTTTTTATATCCTTTTTATATCTTTTTTATATTCTTTATTCCTATTCCTACCGTTCATTCCTTTCCAGACACCGTTTGTTCTGTTAATAATCCATTTAACTTTTCCTGAATACCGGTGATAGCACCTTTATTGAAGGCCGCAGATGTAGATTCTATAATGCTCTTGTAATCAAACATCTAGGAACGGTATGAGTGAAATAATAACACTTTCCTATAACGAATTGAATTACGCTATAGGAAAAGCTTTTACGTGTTTTTTTTATGGAAATCAGGGAATGGAGAGATATATGGATAATGAAAGAATCATTGAATTAATGACGATTGAAGAAAAAGTCGGCTTACTTTCCGGAAGGGATGTATGGACGACGAAACCCAACGATGTGCTGGGAGTACCGAGTATTACACTCTCTGATGGCCCTCATGGGTTACGTAAACAAGCAGGTGCATCGGATCATCTGGGTTTAAACGCAAGTGTTCCGGCAACCTGCTTTCCGACAGCCGCAACCGTTGCAAACAGCTGGAATGAAAGTCTTGGAGAAGAAATCGGCAGGGCTCTTGGTGAGGAAGCAGCCATTCAAGGAGTCAATGTGATCTTAGGGCCCGGCATGAATATAAAGAGAAGCCCCTTATGCGGCAGAAACTTTGAATATTTTTCAGAAGACCCGTATCTTACCGGTAAAGTTGCTGCAGCTTATGTCAGAGGCATCCAAAGCCAGGGAATCGCTGCATGCCCGAAGCATTATGCAGCTAACAGCCAGGAACTGCTGCGTATGGCCAATGATAGCGTAGTCGATGAGAGAACTCTGCGTGAAATCTATTTAACAGCCTTTGAAATTGTTGTGAAGGAATCAAACAATAAAATGATTATGACCTCCTACAATCTGGTCAATGGTACCTATGCCAATGAGAATCAATTTCTACTGCAGAATATCCTGAGGGATGAGTGGGGGTATAAAGGCTGTGTTGTGACAGATTGGGGCGGCAGCAATGACCATGTTGCCGGAGTAAAAGCCGGCAGTCATTTGGAAATGCCGGGAACCGGCGGTGATAGTGATGGCGAATTGCTTGAAGCAATAAGATCCGGGAGCATTGGAGAAACTGACATAGAAAAAAGAGTAAGTGAACTCCTGAATCTGATTTTTGATACGCATGCAGCCACAGAAAAGAAAAAAGGTAAATTTATGCGTGTTGATAAACATCATAAGTTAGCAGAACAGGCAGCAGAGGAGAGTATTGTTTTATTGAAAAATAAAGGTCATATACTCCCCGTAAATCCTATGTCGGCTATAGCGGTCATTGGAGACTTTGCCAAAAACCCAAGATATCAGGGAGCAGGTTCCAGTGTGGTTAACCCAACCCGCCTGGATAATACTTTGGAATGTATCAAAGATGTTCCTTTGAACTTTTTTGGATATGAAAAGGGATATCATCGAAGCGGCGCGAAGGATATCAAGCTAAAAACGGCAGCAGTTAATTTGGCAGCAAAAGCAGATGTGGTGTTACTTTATATCGGGTTGGACGAGATCAGTGAATCCGAAGGCTTAGACAGAAGCAACATGCGTATCCCCGCCAATCAGATTGAATTATTAGAAGCTATTTATGAAGCAAATAAGAATATAGTTGCAGTTCTGAGCGGTGGATCTGCCATTGAAATGCCCTGGATCAATAACTGCAAAGGTGTGATCCATGGGTATTTATCGGGGCAGGCGGGAGCAAGGGCAATGCTTAGGGCAATTACCGGCAAAGTAAACCCTAGCGGAAAGCTTAATGAAAGTTATCCCTATGAGTATAAGGATACCCCTACATACAATTATTACCCGGGTAAAGAGCGTACCTCAGAGTATCGGGAAGGGCCATTTGTTGGTTACCGCTATTATGAAACGGCTCAGGTCCCGGTCAGATTTCCTTTTGGTTATGGCTTAAGCTATACCTCCTTTGATTACTTCGATTTAAAGGTCAGTTCCGAGGGATGTTCATTCCGATTAACCAATACAGGGTTTGTGGAAGGTGCAGAAGTTGTTCAGTTATATGTCAGCTGTAATAGCAGTGAGATCTTCCGGCCAAAGAAAGAACTGAAAGGCTTTGTTAAAATCAACCTGAAGCCGGGAGAAAACAAAAATATATTTATTCCCTTTGATGATAAGACCTTTCGCTATTATAACATCCAAAATTCACGCTTCGAAGTGGAAGAGGGTGAGTACGGCATTTGTATCGGAGCCTCCAGTGAAGATATTCGTCTGAAGGATACCATCCAGGTTCAAGGCAGCATAATCAGGAAGCTTTATTCAAGAGAAGAATTGCCAAGCTATTTTACAGGAAATATCACGAATATTTCTGATCATGAATTTGAAACGCTGCTGAGGAGAAAAATCCCGCAGGCTTATTGGGACAGAACCAGACCACTGGAAAGAAATGATACCATTTCCCAAATGTTCTATGCCAAAAGCAGAGCAGCTCGTTTCGCTTATAAAATAATAACCTTAATCAAAGACAGTTCCATGAAAAAGGGAAAACCCAATCTGAATATTCTATTCATCTATAATATGCCCTTTCGCGGACTTGCGAAAATGACCGGCGGTGCCCTGAGTATGGAAATGGTGGATGCCTTATTGGTAATCATAAATGGCAAATTTGTCAAAGGAGCCGGTCTTTTCATCAAGGCTATGAAAAATAAATCAAAACACAAAAAGAACATGCCGTAAGCTGCATCATGACTGAAAGTATGAAAAAACATCGGGAAATGAGGTAATGAACTATGAAATTACTAACAATTGCAGTCCCCTGCTATAATTCTGAAAATTATATGAGTAATTGTATAGAATCCCTGCTGGTAGGCGGTGAGGTAATGGAAATCATCGTAGTCAATGATGGTTCTACGGATGGTACGGGCGAAATCGCAGAGGAATATGCAGCGAAATACCCGGATATCGTAAAGGTTATTCACCAGGAAAACGGAGGACACGGGGCAGCAGTCAATACAGGCATCGAGCATGCCGAAGGGTTCTATTTTAAAGTGGTTGACAGTGACGACTGGGTTTCGAAAGAGTCATTGCTCCGAATCCTGGAACAGTTGTCAGCCATGGTATCGGATCATAATCGGATTGATATGCTGATCAGTAATTTTGTTTATGAAAAGACAGGTTCAAAGCACAAAAAGGTGATGCATTATCGCAATGTATTCCCGACAGGCAAGGTCTTAACCTGGAAGAAAATCGGGCGCTTTCGAAAGGGACAATATCTGCTCATGCATTCGGTAATCTATAGGACGGAGCTGTTACATAGATGCGGGTTGAAGTTACCCGAGCACACATTTTATGTAGATAACATCTATGTATATCATCCGCTGCCTTATGTCAGGACACTGATGTATCTGGACGAGGATTTTTACAGGTATTTTATCGGACGTGAGGATCAGTCAGTGAATGAGAAAATCATGGTGAGACGTGTGGATCAACAGCTTAAGGTTAACTATCTATTGCTGAATGATTATAGATTGTCCGATTCAGATATGAAGATTGAACCGAAGCTGCGCCATTACATGAAAAACTACCTGGAAATAATGATGGTGGTCTCTTCAATCTTGCTGATCCTTTCCGACACGCAGGAAAGTCTGAAAAAGAAAAAGGATTTATGGAAGCACCTGAAAAAAGTGGATATCTTCACTTATTATCAGATGAGATTGGGGATTTTAGGACGTTGTATGAATTTACCGGGAAAGACCGGACGGGAGATATCTAAAATATCATACCGGATTGCCCAGAGGGTTGTGGGCTTTAATTAATGAAATGGGGCTGCATCTGATTGTACGCTTTGATTTATCATTTTCTCCGATATGTCAATTTACGATGAGTAATAAATTTGCTTAGAAAGGAGGGTATTAAGCAGATTGACAGCAATAACGTAAATACAGGGATCGGAAGAAAGTGAAGGATAAATTGCAAAAACAATAATGTATGAGGAGGATAATGAAAACTATGTCGGTAAAAAAGAAGAGTACTGGCAAAGCCGGTGTTGTTGCTATCTGTGTGATAGCAGCACTGATGCTTATTGTTAACACAGTTGTATCATCAGCCAGTGAAGATATCTCAATGTATCTGGGTGGCAAAAGCACTGTAGACGTAGCGAATCTGGATTATGACTCTGTTGCGTGCTTTAACGAGGGCACTTCAGTTGCTACACAGTTGGAGGAAGAAGGTGCGGTACTTCTTAAGAATCAAGATAATATACTTCCTTTGGCTGAAGGAACTAAGGTTTCTATTCTTGGAGCCATGTCCTATAACTATGTTGAGGGCGGAACCGGTTCTGCTGGCGGTAAAGATGATGCCAACACAGTTATGATGAACGATGCCATGGCAGGAGCAGGACTGGATGTTAACCAGGATTTATGGAATTGGTTGAAGGATGCCTGCGGCGGCAAAAGAGGAGCAGATGCTCTATATGATAATATTACCAGCTCAAACTGGACTGGTTATCAGACGATTAACGAGTTTACAAAGAATACCTATGAATCCAACGCGAAAAGCTTAATCGGCTCCTATAACGGCTATGCGATTGTAACAATTTCCCGCAGCGGATCAGAAGGTGCATCGCCTTCCATGGATATGGATGGTGACGGAAGTACTCTTACAGGTAAGACCTATCTGGAGCTTAGCGATAATGAAAGAGATTTGCTGACTTTCTGTAAGGAAAACTTTGAGCATACCATTGTATTGATTAATACTTGCTCCGCTATGGAACTTGGTTTCGTAGATTCAGAAAATTATAATATTGATGGCTGCATTTGGATCGGTCACCCAGGTGAAACCGGTATGGTAGGCGTAGCTGACATAATTACCGGTAAGGCTAATCCTTCCGGCAAATTGGTAGATACTTATCCCTATGATTTAAGTACAAACCCGACTTATTATAATGAAGGCGACAACCAGTACACCAATTTAAATGATGAAGACAAGTATGCGTATTATCAGTATGAGGAAGGTATTTATGTAGGCTACAGATATTACGAAACCGCTGATGCTGCCGGATATTTCGATTCACAGGCATTTAAAGACGCAGCCTATAAGAATGACGACCGAGATGCGTCAGAAGGCGGTGACAGAGATACTGCAGGCGGTTATGCAAATGTAGTGAAATATCCCTTCGGTTATGGTTTATCCTATGGTTCCTTTAAACAGAAAATAACTTCTTCAGACGTCACTCTGAAGGCTCATGGAACCAATAGCATTAAAGTTAAAGTATCAAATGACGGCGATATTGCAGGTAAGCAGGTAGTCCAGGTTTATATGGAAGCTCCTTATAATACTGATCCAAACTGCGGTATCCAGGGCAGAGGCATGGAGAAAGCTGCAAAAGTTTTGGTTGGCTTTGTTAAGACCGGCATAATTGAACCGGGTAAGAGCGAAACTGTTACCGTTACATTTAATACAGATGACCTGGCAGGTTATGATTATACCGGTTACGGCTGCTATGTGCTTGAGAAAGGCGATTATAAGTTTGATGTTTCTCTGAATGCTCATGAAGTAATTGATACAGCAACAGCCAGTATTACGGATAGCATCATTTATAATGACGGTAATGCAGGCAAACGTGATTCTGACCAGGTTGCAGCTGTTAATCAGTTGAACGATGTTTCTGCCGGAGACGGCAATATGTTAGATGGATACCTTTCAAGAAGTGATTTTGCTGCAGGAATGGATTCTATTAAGCAGCATGAGTCAGGTTTATGTGGAGACAAGGCCTGCGAAGCACTGGGAGCTGGTCAGACAGCTGCTGTTTTACTGCGTAATCTGGGCTCTGCGGAGTATACATATGATTACTATAAGAATGGTGTTAAGACAACGGCTACAGAGACACTTTACGTTCATGCCGGTACTCAGTCCTTCTATGAGGCACAGACGCCGGATGGTAAGGATTTGAACGATACATCCTATAAAGTAACCTTCGAATCAACAGCAACCAACTACACTCTGGCAGATATGGTTGACGAGAACGGAAAGCCTTTGGCTTTCAATGATCCCAAGTGGCAGGATTTACTCAACCAGGTAACCTTGGAAGAATGCATCAATGTACATGGTAATTCCGGATGGGGTACTCCCGCAGTTGATTCCATAGGAAAAGCGGCCAACAGCATCGTGGACGGACCCGGTGAACCTGGTAATGGTAACATTCCTGGCGGAACCTGGTTCCCTTCAGCCGTAGTAATCGCATCTACCTGGAATACGGAACTGGCAAATGCTGAGGGTGTTGCTTACGGACATCAGTCAATACTCGGCGGTTATGCAGGTGCTTATGCTCCCGCAATGAATATGCATCGTACTCCTTTTGGAGGACGTGATTTCGAATACTACTCTGAGGATGGCTTTATTGCCGGTAAAATCGGAGCTCAGGTAGTCGCAGGTATTCAGTCGGATGGTGTTATGGTATATGTGAAGCACTTTGTGCTTAACGACGTTGACACTAACCGTAACGGTGTCATGACCTGGGCAAATGAACAGGCAATTCGTGAAATTTACTGCAAGCCTTATGAGCTGGCGGTAAAAGAAGGTGGCTGCCTTGGTATCATGGCATCCCTTAACCGTATCGGTATGAGTTGGGGACACTATGGCTTATATAATAACATCGTGCGTAATGAATGGGGCTTTATCGGATATATCATCACCGATGGCGTTGGTCCCGGCTCTGAAGATCTTTATAATCCTCCGTCACTGTGTCTGGCTAGTAAAATCGCTATGCTGACCCGTGATGACAGGGTAGATGAAGCTACTTATACAGTAAATGAAGGAACAGGCGCGCAGGATACCTTGTTTGGACAATACATGCTGCGTGAAAGTATGCACCGTATGCTGTATCAGATCGTAGCAACCGGCTCTACTGAAATGGAAGTTACCTACAATGAAGCATGGAAGATGGGCTGGTATGGTATCAATGGAGTGTTTGGAGTTCTTATCCTGCTGATATACATCTTCGGTGTACATAGACAGCTTGTGATGCGTTTGATTCATAAGGGCAAAAGCAAATAAGTAAAAATAACAAATAGGACTATGAAACGATAGGAATCATGGCGGTTAAGAAGTTGCGAGCCGCCTTGAGGCCTGTCGGATTATAACACTTTTGACAGGAGTTTATGGAATGAGTAAATTAAACACAGAAATTAACGATAAGGTTATCCCTAATAACAACGTGGGAGCTGAAGAAGAGGATGAAATCAGGGTTAGTAAAATTGGCACGACATTGAATAAATTCTTCCATTTCTACGACAGAGGCTCTTCGATGAAACAGGAGATCGGGGCAGGCGTCTCCGTTTTTCTGATTTCGATTTGTGCGTTGTTTATGAATATACAGATCATGTCCGGTGCTATTTCGGATAAGATACCATATTCAGGTCTGTATCTCGGGGCAACCATTGTATCCTTTATTGGAACATTACTTTTAGGTTTTGTTTGTAATCTGCCGCTGGTACAGGTAGCGAGCCTGAGTTTAAGTTCGGTATTCATATCAACTCTGGGCGCTAATACCGGGTTGACCTATACGAATCTTTTGGCAATTACCTTTGTGAGTGCGGTTGTATATCTTCTGTTGTCATCCATACCAGGAGTGAGAAAATTCGTCTTTCATATGCTGCCGAAAAGTGTAAGAAATGCGCTGCCGGTATCCATCGGGTTATATGTGGCTTATACTGCTCTTGACAAAATGGGTATTATCGACGGATTTTCTTTGGCTTCCTTATCCGATGACACCCTGGGAGGAGCAGCGATAGCTCCCTATGTCAGGCTATGTGTCTTTGCCGGTATCATCGGCTTTGCAATCATGCTCTTTCTGAAAAAAAGGGGTTCAAAGACTTCCGCTTTATCAGCTTTTCTTATAGCAACCTGTGCATTTTATTTGATTGCTGCTTTATGTCATGGTATTCCTTTTAGTTATGTATTTACACAAAACAGGATTTGGATTGGTGTTAATCCGGACCGTTTGGGTGAAATGTATACCATAGGATTAGGTTTAAAAGAATTGCAATTGTACAGGGTGTTTACGGAAGGCTTTGACTTTTCGGCGTTTACAGCAGCCGGAGGCAATACATACCTGATTTTCCTACAAGGAATATTAACCTTCCTGTTCCTGGGAATGTACGAGTCCGAAGCCTCAGTAAAGGGAGCCAACTTAAACGGTAAAATCATCGAGGATGGTTCCTATGAAAAAGCAGCTTCCAAGTTTTTATTAGTAAACGCCTTTACAAACGTGCTTGCTCCGATTGTCGGCGTTGCTCCTATTTCAATCGGAAAGCAATCCTCTGTAGCAACGAACGACGGTGGAAGAACAGGATTAACATCCATTGTATGCGCGATAGGCTATTTACTCGTTATGCTGACCTGGCTGCCTTTTGCTGTTTTTGCAACTTATACGGCAAGTGTACCTGAATACGGTCATGCGGGATTCGTATTTCCTAACGTCATCCTGGCCTCCTTTCAAATTGCCGATGCAGTGATGCTGGTTGTAGGATTGATGATGCTGAAGGGCTTTCAGGATTTCGACGGATCGGATTTTACTGAGGCAATATCATTTATACTGACTATATTAGGAGGATTTTTCACGAAAAATATTGCTTATGGCGTAGCCTTTGGTGTGATGGCTTATACCTTTTTAAAGCTGATCAGTTTTAAAAAGGACGAAATAAAAAGCATAACCATTCCGACCACTGTGTTGACTATATTGTCAATCATTTTAATTATCATGGTATTTTAGCGGTCGATCCGTATACAGCATAATTCATGCTTTCGCTAGGCTAACAAATCATCCTGTGATTCTTTGCCATGAATTATGCACCATGAACAAACTATATAAATCAGATAGGGGGATATGAGAATGAAAAGATTATGGAATAGAAACTTTTTTCTGATGTTCAGTCTTAGTATCATGTTAAGCTTTACTATGCTGACGGGCTGCGGTAAATCGGAACCTACTTCAGTTACCCAATCGTCGGATTTTAACTTTGATCAGTCAACCGGTGACTTTTCCTTTACCGCAGTTGACAATGCAGACTATTACTGTGTGTGGGTTAATGCGATAGGAGAGGACGGCACAGAGGCCTCCGGTTATTCGGCAGCCTCACAAAGACTTAAGGGTACCGGTAGTATTTCCGGAAATGCGGATATCAGTGCTCTGCCTTTTGGACAATATAATGTAAAGCTTATTACCTTTGTGGATGAAAAATCCTACAAGGCTCCGGATCCGGTTGTTGTGCCTATCGAGATCAGCGGTAAGCTTGATACGCCTGAATTTAAGTATTCACAAAATGGCACCACAGTAACAGTTACCTTAAGCTCTACGTCCTTAAGCACTTATAGTAAAAGCCAAAAGCTGACTTCCTGGACGATCAATGTTTACGATGCCAGCGGTAATGTTGTTATATCCGATACAATATCAAAAGATGACCTGACGATGCAGCAATGGGGTCCTAACATCAACTTCTCCGGTAACACAAAGGATTTAACCTTAAGTGAAGGTTCTTACAAGATCAGCGTTACAGCAGATGGTGACGGTAAATATGCCGAAGTGTCAGATGAAAGTGAAAAGCTTGATCTTGTAGTTGCGGCTGATACAACAACGGAAGCCAAGACAGCGAATTACCCAGCAGATCAAGGCGGAATGCCACCGATGTAACAGCCATACGAAAGTCCCTAGACTAGCCATCTAGGGGCTTTTTGTTTTGTTTATCTACTTAACCTCTAATTTTATAGGTAAACTTCTTGAATAATGAATGCTTTTTTTAAATCAGAATTCGAAGGCGGATTTTTGCTTTAAATTGCTAGAATCTAATGGGTATCAATGCCATTCTCAAAATGGTAAAATTAGTCATGACAATAAACTATATTGTGGAATGACATTGGAATTGCTTATACTAGGAGGTTTAGCGATGCATGTTTCAAAAGAAGTACGGACTAAGAATATTCCTAAATTAAATAGACGGAAAAATGTCCAAGGAAAAATAATGTTTTTATACATATTACCCTTTCTGTTATTATCTTTCGCATTTTCATATTATCCCTTGCATGGATGGATCTATGCCTTCTATGATTATAGGCCGCCGTTAAAGTTATCCCAGTGTGATTTTGTAGGCCTGCAGTGGTTTAATATGCTGTTTGCCAATCCTACTCAGATTAAACTGATTATGAAAGTTATGCTGAATACCTTTGCCATAAGCGGCTTAACACTTGCTACTACGATTTTACCGGTTATATTTGCGATTTTTCTAAGTGAAATCAAATGCAAATGGTTTCGGAACTTTGTTCAGACCTTCACCACAGTTCCCAACTTTATCAGCTGGGTTATGGTATTTTCAGTAGCCTACAGTTTATTTACCGGTACAGGAATGGTTAATACCATGCTATTGAAGATTGGTTTAATTGACACACCAATTAAATTTCTGGACGGTGATACACACACCTGGTTGTCCATGCTTCTGTGGTATATATGGAAAAGCCTTGGATGGGGTTCCATCATGTATCTGGCGGCGATTGCAGGTATCGATCAGGAGTTATATGAAGCGGCAAGAGTGGATGGTGCAAATCGTTTTAAATTAATGAGACATATTACTTTACCGGCTTTAATGCCTACCTTCTTTGTAATATTGATGCTTTCCGTAGCAAACTTTTTAAATAATGGACTGGATCAGTATTATGTATTCCAGAACGCTTTTAACAGGCAGCATATTCAAGTGCTTGATTTATACGTGTACAACGTTGGTATGACCGGTTCAAGCCCCTCCTTGGCAACTGCCATTGGTATGTTAAAGAGTTTGGTCAGTATTACTTTATTATTTGCGGTTAACCTCTTATCCAAGAAGATTCGCGGTGTAACCATTATATAGGAAGGGATGTGGCAAAGCTGATGGAAAAGAAAACGAAGCGAAAATTAACAGCTACCGATATTACTTTTAACATATTGAATTATACATTTTATGTAATATTTACTTTAATTTGCATCTATCCGTTCTATTACTTAATCATTAATACAATCAGTGCCAACGATTTAAGTGCTAACGGAGCCATTAACTTTATACCTAAGAAAATACATTTTGATAATTATGTTAATGTTATCAAAATCAAAGGACTTAGTACAGCAGCCTGGATTTCCTTACTTCGAACCGTGATTGGTACCATTTTTACCGTGTTGGCTTCTGCTTTTTTAGGATTTATGTTTACCCAGCAGCGGATGTGGGGAAGAAGCTTTTGGTATCGTGTTATTGTAGTCACCATGTATTTTAATGCCGGATTAATTCCTATGTATTTAACCATGAAGCATCTGTATCTCACCGACAACTTCTGGGTTTACATAATACCGTTGATTGTACAGCCCTTTAATATCATCCTTGTAAAAACTTACGTAGAATCCATACCGTCTTCTCTGCAAGAAGCCGCTGAAATTGACGGTGCAGGAATAATTACGGTATTTCGAAAAATTATTCTGCCAACCTGTAAACCGATTTTAGCAACCATTGCAATTTTTTCAGCAGTAGGACAGTGGAACTCTTTTTACGATACCTTAATTTATATTACAAATCAGAAATTATATTCACTGCAATATTTATTGTATTGCTATATTAACCAGGCGAATTCACTTAAGGCCCTGATTAATAATACTGCCGGCACCAGTACCAATGTTATGTCGCTGGCTATCCAGCAGACACCGACTTCGGTTCGCATGACTGTTACTGTAATCGTCTTGATACCGATTTTATGTGTGTATCCAATATTCCAGAGATACTTTGTCAAGGGTATCATGATAGGTTCTGTTAAGGGGTAGATTTTAGATTTGATAAGGGCAAAACAAAATAAATTTTTATTTATTTTGCTAATATAGAAAATAAAAGTAGGAGGAAAAAATTATGAGGGAAAGATTACTAAGCATACTAATGTGTATTTTGTTAGTAGCATCCATGTTTGCCGGCTGTTCTAAAAATTCAGAAGATACAGCAAGCACAGACGCAACAGACATCACATCAGCTGCTGACAGCGGGGACAAAACAGGGGCAGCTAAATATCCGAAGTTCATTACCGTCGACGTATTTGACGGATTGGCTAACTATCAGGGAATTCAATCGGGATGGTTTGCTAAAATAGTAAAAGATAAGTTCAACATGGAGCTTAATATCATTGCTCCTAATGTATCAGGCGGCGGAGATACCTTATACCAGACCCGTTCTGCATCTGGGGAGCTTGGAGATTTGATCATATATGGGGCAGATTCCGGTCATCTACAGGATATGGTGACTGCGGGCTTGCTCACCGATATGACGGATTTGATCTCTGACAAAGAAAATCTGAAAAAATACCAGGCAGGTATAGATTCTCTTAATTCTCTTGTACAAGAGGATGGCATATACGGTATTCCTTCGAGTGTATCCGAGCAGCCGGCTACCAACCCATCCGAAGGTCTTGATCCGACCTTTGGAGCTTATGTACGCTGGGATGCATATAAAGCAGTGGGCTATCCGCAGATGAGTACATTAGAAGACCTGCTGTCTGTATTGAAAGCGATGCAGGATGCGGTTCCAACCAGTGATTCCGGTAAGAAGACTTATGCATTATCCCTATTTAAAGACTGGGATGGCAATATGATGTGCTTGGCAAAGCAACCAACCTGCCTGTATGGCTACGATGAATTAGGATTCGTGTTAGCAAAAGCGGATGGTTCCGATTACCAGAGCATAATTGACAACAATTCCATGTACGTAAGAGTATTGAAGCTTTATTATGAAGCAAATCAGATGGGTATCTTAGATCCGGAATCTACGACACAGAATTATGATACCTTATATGCGAAATATCAGGATGGACAAATCTTATATTCACCATGGCCATGGTTAGGTCAGGCAGCATATAACACTCCGGCGAATAAAGCAGCAGGAAAAGGATTTATGATTGCATCCATCGATGATATGAAGGTATTTTCCTATGGATGTTCACCGAACGGAAGCAGACAGATGATCGCTATCGGCAGTAAAGCAGAAGATAAAGAAAGACTTGCAGACTTTATTGAATGGTTATACTCACCGGAAGGTATTCAATGTTCAGCAGCTCAGACCAGTGCATCCTGCGGTCCGGAAGGCTTAACCTGGGAAATGAAGGATGGCGCACCGGTATTAACGGACTTTGGTAAAGAAGCTTTCTTTGGCGGCGGAGAAACAACTGTTCCTGATGCGTGGGGCGGCGGAATATGGAAAGATGGTGTTTCAGCACTTAACTTTGTAACTGTATTACCCAGTGATACCAATCCGGAAACCGGATTCCCTTACAATTATACTTTATGGGATTCTGTTATTGCAGCTAATACGACAGCTCTGGATATCGATTGGCAGGCAAAGATGGGTGCAAAAACTACGGTTGAATACTTAAAGAACGACAATAAACTGATGGTTGCTCCAGGCTGTTCCTTTATTGCACCTGCAGAAGATTCTGAAATCACTACACTCAGAGGACAATGCAAAGCAATCATCATTGAAGACTCCTGGAAGATGGTATTTGCAGCAGATGATGACGAATTCAACAGTTTGTTGAAAGATATGCAGGATACTGTAATAGGTCTTGGCTATGATAAGGTATTAGCAGTAGATATGCAGAATGCAAAGGATCAGAATGTTGCAAGAGTAGCAGCAGCTGCAGTAAAATAAGTAAGAAAGAATAAGGAATAAATAAGGAATAAATAAGGAACAAATAAAGAAAGACTTCCCGCATAAAGATGAGGTAATTAGAGAACGTTTCAAATTCAGTGTTTTGGTTTTTTGCGCCTAAATTATTATATAAATCCATGAATCACAGTAAAGGCTGAAGCTCTTGCCTTTGCTGTGATTCATGGATTTTCATAATATATTTAAGTCGAAATGGAGTATTCTGTAAAATAAGTTTAACGAAATAAAAAATGGAGCCGGTAATAACTTCCTACGCCTGGAAGTCTTTTGAATTGTATATCAGGTAATATAATTTTTCCGGAATTCTGCAGGACTTTCACCTACGTACTTTTTGAATTTCTTATGGAAATAGTCAACATTCTTATAGCCTACTTTTTCTGCAATTTCATATACCTTTAAACTCTTTTGAAGCAGAAGCTTTTTCGAGTGATTAATTCTGATATGATCAAGATAAGAATTAAAGTTTTCACCCATCTTTTTATTGAATATCTTGCCGAAATAGGAATTGTTATATCCAAAGAGCGGTGCAATATTCTCTAATTTCAAATTTTCCTGGTAATTATGATTAATGTAGTTGGTAATGTCATCCCAGACGCTGTCGTTTGAGGAATTACCTATGGCATTCATAATCATTTCAAACTGTTCGGCAAAGAATAGAATGATTTCATAAAGATAATATCGGCTGTCGATATAATCAATAATCCAGGAGTTCGTTGGAAACGGTATGTCAATCGTATTGTATACATGATGAATAGTCTGCTTTATCTGCAGGTAGATATCGGTTAAAAATAATTTAATATTGGAGATGTCCGCTTTGGTCTGGTACAAATTCTTCTCGAGGGAGTATAAGGTGTCTGCAAGGTTATTGCGGTTAAAGCTTTGAATATTGTTACACAGTGCCTCGCAGTATTTATTCGTCTCCAGGGAATTAATCATATAAATGCTGTCATTAAAGTTAGGAAGCTGCTCATATCCAATGGTGTGTTGGTTCTGATCACAGAAGAAGCGGCGGTTCAGGAGGCTCAGGGCATCTTCATAGGAATAGTGGATATCTTCCGGCTTATGTACCAGGCGCCCGTAGGAAATAAACAGGGAATCCAAAGGAGAGCCTTTCTGAGGTCTGTCCTCATAATGCCTCAAGAAATCCTGTAAACGCTTAATGGCAAATTCACCTTTTAGCAGGATGACATCCTTCTGGTGAATTTTAATATACTCAAAGGAATTGTTGCCTTGGTTCGTTACTTTGAGCAGATCAGCAAAACTATAAGTCAGGTTGTAAGTTTCCTGATTGTAATTTTCATAAATCACTACCTGGTAAACCGAAGCAGTCAGATTGATTTCAGCAAGATTGATAGTACACAGGTGATTGTTATTTAACAGAGTATCACGCAGGATAGTATATTTGGCCTTTTCGCGGTACTGATTCATGGTATCGGATTTTTGCTGTTCCATTAGCAGGGCGTTCTTTACCGCATCCACTGCCTGATATAATTCCTCCTCATCAATGGGTTTGATTAAATAGAAGTCAACGCCATAACGTATCGCAGCTTGAGCATATTTAAAATCGGAAAAACCACTTAATATGATAAAATGTCCTTTGAAATTCTGCTCTCTTGCCAGCTGAACGATCTCCGTTCCCAAAAGATTTGGCATACGGATGTCCAAAAGAACCAAGTCGGGCTCTAATTCTAAAATACTCTTAAGTGCTTCTTCTCCGTCACTGGCTTCCCCACAGATAGTAAAACCCAGCTTGTTCCAATCAACGAAAAATTTTAAGCCTTCGCGGATAATTGCTTCGTCATCTGCTATAAGAATATTCATCATGGTTTATTCCTCCATTGCAGTGTGCAGGGGCAGGGTAAAAGTCACAAGAGTACCTTCTTTTAGACGGCTGTTAAGCTCTATCCCATACGTTTCCCCATAAAATAATTTGATACGCTGATTAATATTATACAGGCCAATGCTCATGTTCGATTTTCTCTTGGAAGTCTGTAGATCAGTATTTAACTGTGTTAGCTGTTCCTGCGTCATGCCGAGGCCGTTATCTGAAATTTTGATTATCAGCAGATCATCTGCCTGCGTCTGTACATCAATAGTAATATATCCAACATATTTGGCGCGTTCAAGCCCATGTGATATGGAATTCTCTACCACAGGCTGAAGAAGGAGCGGCAAGATACGGCATTCCTCCAAATTCAAATTCTCAGGGACATGAAGTGTATAATTAACCCTGTCATTGAACCGTAATTTCTGAATGGCAAGATAGGTAGAGATATAATCCAGTTCTTTTTGCAGGGTGGTGGAGGAAGTGCCATTGTTCTCCAGCACATAATGCATGGATTTGCCTAATAGCTTGATCGCATTCGCGACGCTTGGATTACCTTCCATTAATGCCTTCATCCGGATCGTTTCCAGGGTATTATAGAGAAAATGAGGGTTAATCTGGCTGGCCAGCATCTTAAATTCCATTTTCTGCTGCTGGTTTTTTAAGACCTGCTCCTGAATTTTCGCTTCGTACATTTGAGAGTCCATTAGCTTAATACTATGTATCATGAGCTTTAGATCGGAGAAAACATCGGAAAGTTCATCATTTCCATTGAAATTATCAATGATGTTATAGTCTCCCTTGCTTGCTTTATGCATTTCTCCGCGCAATGTAATGATGCGGGTGCTAAATCGTTGGGTGAAAATGGTGAAAATGATATATGGAATAATTGAGCCAAGAAAAATGATTACCGTAATAATTAAAATAATTTTTGTTGTATCTGGAAAGGCATTAGAATCCATGGTTGCTATATATATTTTATCCTTAGAGCTATATGGAACCAGAGTCGTAATTTGTGCGATATTTTTATTGCCTTCATAATCTAATTCGCCGGAATACTGGTATTGCTGTTTATCATAATCAACTGGAATTGTCAGGAACTGACCCGATTGACCGCGTTTGGTACTGAAGAATACAGGGTCTTGATTAACAGTTACTATATTATAAAGGGAATTATTCTGAATTCTATTTTTCAGGTAAATATTGCTGACCTTGATTACCAGTACTGCATATTCACCGGTTGAAATAACAGGAATGCGTCGTATTAAGCAAAGCTCATGTGAAATATTGTTCCAGGAGTCTGCCGAAGGTAAACTTCTCCATGTGACATCAGCATGGCTGCTTGCTTTACTATACCAATCAGTATTTTGCACATCATCGGTAATCGGTTTGATAGAAGCGTAGCTAATAATCGTAGGATTGGTTGTATAGAGATCAATGGAAGAGATGAAGGTATTGCGGGTTATATAATCGCTTAAGATATTATAATATTTAGTGCAGCCTTTGTAAGCCTCCTGATAACTGGAATAGCGGGGTGATAAAAAGGTCTGCAGAGATTTATCCCTGAAAATCTCGTCTGAAATATTATAAACAGTCGTTGTTACGTCAAACATGATGGATTTTACTCGGGTATTATCAGATTCCACGAGATTCTGATAGTGATCCAATAGAAGTCGATTGGCATTTAATATTAAAATAATTCCAATGATAAAAACAGGAAGCAGTAGGGAAGTAAAATATATGAAGTTTAACTGTTTTTTAACGTTCGTATTACGGAATAACATCCGTAGAAATGGCATAAACCTCATAGTTAATTAACCTTTCAGTATTAAATTCATTAAGATTATTTGAATGATATAATTATAATAAAAATAGTAAAAAATGTCAAAGTACATCTCATGGGATCACAAAGTAAAAGGAGTAGGCATTTTGCCTACTCCTTTATCCTGTCTATTGTATTCTATGAAGTTCTTATAACACCTTATAACTCCTTATCAACTCCTAATTAACCTGGTACTGTTACAATTCTGATACTTTTTGATCCGCATGATCCCCATCTTCCTGAGCTTCATATTTCTTAAATACTTTATTCAGAAGATACGAGTTACAGTATGCAATAAAGGAGAAGCCAATCAGCAGCATGAATACTTTGCTGGGTGGGAAAATGATGATAACGAAAACAACCAGCGCATGAATCACTAAGAGAAAAATAGTAGATTTCGGATTAGTAAGTGCAATAAAAAAAGCATTTTTGATCGTCTGGATAAAACCATTATTAAATCTTGCCATTAACGGAAAGACATAGATCACGATGCATGCCGCAATCAGGAGCAGGAGAGATAAAAGCACAATGATTATATTAGAGAGTGTGCTGCCAAGCCCATTCCAAAAAGCAATGTTATAAAGAAGAATTAAAACAACAGCCAGGAGTAAGAGAAAGGTAAAAAAGGACTGAAGGAACATTTCTTTAAAATGCTGAAAAAATTTCCTGATTAAGTAGCCATGTTCGCCTCTGATCTCCCGAAGAGTAACCTGATATAACGCTGCGATTGCCGGACCAATCGTGATTATGGGAACGCAGCAGAGGAGAAAGACGATATTTAAAGCGATATATTGGGCTGTTGTATTTAAAAAGTCCATGAGTGGGCTGTTGAAATTAAATTTCATTATGAAGCTCCTTCATTGATAAATTTACAGGGTGTTTTATAAAAGTATTACCAAATATGGTGAATAATCATCTTCAAAAAAATAGATAAAATTCTTTTAAATCCGCTAAAATCAGCATTCGCATATACGACAAAATCATGCATGGTAAAACAAGGTTCTTCCAATTTTGATATTCTGTTTTATAATAACCGAATTAATCTTATGTTACTTAGATATACTAATCTACATAAAAAAGTAGATATCTATTACACCGATTAATCGACATTCGGTATGTAAAGTTGAGAAATAGCTAAATATCTGTGAATTCATGTGGGATTTTCGATGTATTAATAACTGACCAATTTTTATATTATTATTTCAGATTTTGAAAGGGGCTGGAGATAAGAGATGACTTTAAAAACGAACCAGAACGATGTAGCAGCAACCGATAAAACTTTACATAAGAAGAAGAGTAATATGGAAGGCAAGAAAATGTTCCTTTTGATCCTTCCATTTCTAATTTTATGTTTTCTGTTTTCCTATTATCCGTTACATGGATGGATTTATGCTTTCTATGATTATAGAGCGCCACTAAAATTATCACAATGTCAATTTGTGGGACTTAAGTGGTTTAAAGCGTTGTATAGCAACCCGACACAGGTGGGACAGATTATTACCGTTTTAAAAAATACGTTTGCAATGAGCTTCTTAGGGCTTGCAACTTCCTTCTTGCCGGTATTGTTTGCAATATTTTTAAGCGAGATTAAAACAAAATGGTTTAAAAACGTGGTACAGACATTAACCACCTTACCGAACTTCATCAGCTGGACACTTGTTTATGCAGTTGCTTTCAGCTTATTCTCTACCACCGGTATGGTGAATTCCGTATTACAGCAATTAGGCTTTATCACAGAGCCAATGAAATTCCTGGACAGCAGCCAGCATGTATGGCTTAGCATGATCCTTTGGAGTACCTGGAAAGGCTTAGGCTGGGGTGCAATCATGTATTTGGCGGCAATCTCCGGTATTGATCAGGAAATGTTTGAGGCAGCAAAAGTTGATGGTGCGGGAAGATTCTCAATCATAAAAAATATTACGATACCTTCCTTGATGCCAACCTATTTAGTAATGTTGATGTTCACCGTATCCAATTTCTTATCAAACGGAATGGATCAATACTATGTGTTCCAGAATGCCTTCAACAAACAGAACATTCAGGTATTGGACCTTTATGTATATAACATTGGTATGACAGGCAGAA
>DATMUM010000004.1:0-15589 GCA_035564175.1 Mobilitalea sp. | reverse complement strand
TCGAGCGGATCTATAAATATTTTGATGAAATAAATGTAGATCCAATTGTATATCATTGGACATACAAAATGGATGAAATAAAAGATGAAAACGCAACAAGTATTTAACTATCAATTATTAATTATCTGATGTACTAGGTATCATTGCCATTGATATAGCAGATGCTATCGCAATTGGAATATTGACAATTACCACTGCCTTACCAGCAAAAATACCATACATAGTTGTAACATCAGTTTCTGTTAAGCTTTTGGTCAATTTAAGCATTATACGAAATATGGTTTGATTTAAGGATATATTAAAATTATAAAGAAATGTGCTCATAATAACCGGTGTTACCAGGAGTATAATTTCCATAAATATCCTTCGGTAAGGCTCAATATTTTTTGAACTATCATATCTGATTCTTTTTCTTATAATCTTTCTGTTTAAGATATATATGTAGCACATAAAAATTAGAGCAGCTAGAACACCCACTCCGGTACCTATTGCGCTTCCTGCAGCACCATAGATTGCTCTACTTGCTTTATTATACGTTATTGAATTAACAAGTAAATATGCAGCGCCTATACTCACAACAGCATTGAGTAACTGCTCAATTATTTGTGAGACAGAAGTCTGTAACATCGTTTGGTGCGCTTGAAAATATCCTCTTAATACACCAAGCAGGCCCGATAAGAATATGACAGGAGCGAATACCCTTAATACTATTTTTGCATTTTCGTCCACAAGCCATCCCGCACCCCAAAAAGTAATTAAGCTAGCAATACCTCCAACAATAATAACGTAAATTAAAGTGCACAGGAAAATTCTTTGCGCATTTCTATATTCTTTTAGAGCTAATCTTTGTGCTATTACTTTAGAGGAGGCTGAAGGGATACTATACGAAGATACTAACAATATTATGGTGTAAATATTATAGGCAGAAGTATAATAACCATTCCCCTCATCACCGATAATACCCGTTAATGGGCTTCTGTATAGCACTCCTATAATTCTGCATATGATTCCGGCTGCAATTAAAATTCCGGCTTGTTTTACAAATCCACTGTTGTTTTTATTAACAGGCATCTTTAGGCACCATCTTTCAATTTGTATGGAGCAATGATTTAATGTCGATTAAGTGTTTCTATATTTTAACATATCTGATAATGGTTTAATATATAAAATTCACAAAAAGCGTAAATCACCCATTAACTGGCGGTACACCAGCACCAAATAATCAGGCAGGCGGTGGTTTGTAATGACCTCCAAGAATAGGTATGTTATATAGATGAAAATGCTTTGAGGCAGCAAATAATAAAAGCGGAAATTACGAATTTACTTTTACTAGTCCTAATCATTTCAATAGAAGATGGGGATATAGCGATACCCTTGCAGGCGGAGGCAGGAGTGGGGATAGAATAAGCACTTGATATGGCTTGAATATAGGTACCAGAAAAGTCAATGTTCTGTGGTATCTTTTATCTAATTTCATATAACAAAAAAGTGCTATGAACCTTAATTGGTCAGTAGCACTTTTATATGTTTGTAGTATTCACATGTTTGTAGTATTCACTCGTAAATCGATGGAGCTGAGGGGGGTCAGTTAACTAATTATTATTAAGCTTATCAATAATCTTCTGAAGGTCCTCTCCGCTTACGGATCCGTCACCAAAGCTGATGGTAGCGCGGATTGGCATATACTTTATCATCGCCAGCATCATCTCTTTCGATAATGCTCCCTCTCCTTCCTCTTGCTCCATTTCTGATGAAGAGAAGAGACTTCCTTTCATCAATTCACCTATAAATTGTGCTGCATATGGATCTTCCATCAGATCGCCGATCGTAGAATCCATGGTGTATACCGAAGGAAGCTTCACAGTTGATTCTACCTTTACTGTCTCAGAACATGCAATTGCCCTGGAGGAGCTACCTAACAGGATTTCAAATTCACCTGTTTCCACATGCCAATCGTGAATCTGGGTATTCCAATAAGCAAAGGCTCTTTTACCAAGTTCAAAGTTTACTGTTTTGGTCTCTCCTGGCTGTAGCTCCACTTTGGTAAACCCTTTTAATTCTTTATCAGGACGAATCACAGTACTTTCTTTATCCCTTACATAAACCTGAACAACCTCTTTACCCGTTCTGCTGCCGGTATTGGTTATATCCACTGTTATGGTTATTATTTCATTATCCTTCATGCAGGTTTTATCCAACTTCAGATTGGAATACGAGAAGGTTGTATAACTCAAGCCATGTCCGAAAGGAAATAGAACTTCCAGCTTCTTAGTGTCATAATAACGGTAGCCCACAAAGATTCCTTCCCTGTATTCTACCTTATCTCTCTCACCAAAATAATAGAGATAGGACGGGTTATCTTCCAGTCTGACAGGGAATGTCTCCGGAAGCTTAGCACTGGGATTAACCTTACCAAAGAGAATATCCGCGCATGCTCCACCAACAGCCTGCCCTCCGAGATAAGCCTCAATAATGCCCTTTACCTTATTAACCCAGGGCATCTCTACCGGAGAGCCATTATGTAGAACAACTACGGTATTGGGCTGTACCTTGGTTACTCTATCAATTAATTCATTCTGGCAATAGGGAATTCGCATATGAGTACGGTCAAAGCCTTCCGATTCGAAAGCATCCGGTAATCCTGCAAAGATTACGGCAACTTTTGCATTTCTGGCCGCTTCTACTGCTTCATTTAATAATTCCTCATCCGTTTCATCCTTATCATCATGAAAGCCCTGTGCATAGGTTATATTGTTTAAATGCGATACCGCATCCCAGGCAGAGGTTACCTTATGGCTGTTAATATGGGAGCTTCCACCACCCTGGTATCTTGGCTTTTTCACATATTTACCTATAAAGGCAATCTCATCCTCTTCCTTTAAGGGAAGAATTCCGTCGTTCTTCAATAATACAATGGTCTCTTCTGCTACTTTTCTAGCTATTTCATGATCGTAATCACGGTCGAACACAGCTTTCCTATCTCTGTTTTCAACAAAACGGTATACAATATTCAGAATTCTCTCACAAGCTAAGTCAACTGTTTCCTCTGATAAGGTACCATTCTTTACAGCTTCCATGATAAGCTTATCATTCATTCCGTTGGAGGCAGGCATTTCCAGATCCATACCCGCTTTGAGATCTTCCACTCTTGCATTGACAGCACCCCAGTCACTGACTACAAATCCGTCAAAGCCCCATTCGTCACGAAGAACCTTTGTCAGGTATTCTTTATTCTCAGCTGCATAGATTCCGTTGATCTTATTATAGGAACACATTACGGTCCAAGGCTTCTGTTTACTGACAGCACCCTCGAAGGCTGCGAGATATATCTCTCTCAGGGTTCTTTCATCCACTTCGGAGGAAGAGGACATTCTTCTTGTCTCCTGATTGTTGGCAAGGAAATGTTTCATACTTGTTCCTACATTCTTGCTCTGCACTCCCTTGATCAAGGCACCTGCTATCTCCGTGGCAAGGAAGGGATCCTCCGAATAATATTCAAAGTTTCTTCCGCAAAGGGGAGAACGTTTGATATTGACAGCAGGTCCCAATATTACGCTAATTCCCTCTGCCTGACACTCATTACCCAGAGTCTCACCCATCATGGTAATCAGATCCAGGTTAAAGGAAGCCGCTGTACCGCAGCCGGCAGGGAAGCATACAGCCTTAATGCTATCGTTAATTCCCAGATGGTCTGCCTCATCTGCCTGCTTTCTTAGTCCGTGAGGGCCGTCTGAAACCATCACAGCGGGGATTCCAAGTCGTTCCACCTCTTTGGTACGCCAGAAATCAGCACCGGAACACATCCCTGCTTTTTCTTCCAAGGTCATTTTTGAAATTAAATCTCTTATTTCTTCTATTTTCATACAAGCTTCTCCTTTATAGAATAAATTGAAATCACACTCTATGTCTGAAATAATACCACATCTGACGGAATTATATTAACACCCTCCTGAAATTATTCCTTCATAAACTGGTTAACAAACGGGTTTGTTTCCTTTGGTCACATTGCCTGTTATAACTATGCCTTATAATTTATTGCTAATTTTGAATAAAAGTCCTCCAATGTAAACCTTGCATCCAAGGTATGATATACCCGGATCGGTCGATTGTTCTGCTTATGAAGATAAAACATCTCCTTCGAAATCTGTGGAGCAGGTATCCAGTCAAAATTACCTCGGTTATTCTCTTCAAGAAGTACAGTTATGGTTCCCTGATCCCCCAGACCCCAGCTTTCACCGTGCGGCCAGCTTTGGAAGAAATGCATTCTATTATTAAAATCCACCATCTGACTGAATAAATAATCTCCTATTTTACCGCAGGGCTGTACTCTATACTGCAGCTCAGCCAGGGAGACTTCCATCTGCTTGTAGACATTCTCAGGTATCTGCCATAGGGGCATATCAGAAGCAAATACTACATTCGCCGCCGGTATATCCTGAAGAAGATTGAACTCAAAGCCACCGGTCGGGTATGTCCCCCCTCCGATCCACACAGCTGTCATCCTCTTGCAGATTTCCGGTTGTTTGATAATGGCTGAAGCCAGGTCTGTAAGACAACCCTGAAACACAGCAAATAATGGTGCAGGATCATCTTTCATCGCTTCCTGGATGATAAAATCAACACCGGCTGATGGTACGCAAGTCTTTTCATCACTCATTGCCTGCGAAGCTCCGAGAAATACCTTATCTTCATATTCCTCCTTAAGTCCCATCAGCTCCAATACCTTAAATATCTCATCATAGCTTGCCTGGGCTGTCTGCTCTTTTCCGTAAAAGGTATGGTTTGCCTCAAAATGTCCTGCTATGATACCCTTGACCATAAACTTTGGAGTCATGAGATGATGGGCTAAAGCAAACTGATCATCAGCTTCATTTTTGCAATCCGTATGAACGATTACACGGATTTTTTTATTCGCGGGAACCTGATATAAATAATTCTGCATATTATTCTCCATTCCTCTGCAAGGATGCAGCATTTTCTTTGATTATTCCATAAAAACTTCGGTAATCTTTCGGAGTCATACCGACACGGTCTTTAAATATTTTTGTAAAGTAAGAAAAATTATCATAGCCTACTTTAATCGCAACCGTATTTACCGATTCATTTGTTTTTTCCAAATATTCTTTTGCTACGGCAATTCTCTTCCCTGTAATATAATTAACTATGGATTCACCAATTTCTTTCTTGAAAATTCGAGCAAGATAATCCTGGTTCAGATGAACTTGTTCCGCCAGAGCTTCTCGTGTCAGTTCTTTATCCAGATTATTGTCAATATATTCCTTTACTGTTTGAACAAACGATATATCATTTTCGGGATTTTTCATCATATTCATAGCAGTATCTATCATCTGTCCTATCCCGCTTTTTGCATTTGACACGTTCTTCGTTGAAAAATTGATCAGATCCGTATTAAATTGAGGGTCCTCCTTCTTATAGGTAGGAATATCATTTTCATTCAGGACACCGATTAATAACTGAATAACGCTTATGATTAATTTCTTTAAAATATCCTTATCAAGATTGTTATTTGCATTCTGCCGGTCTAGGTATTTAGAAGCCTCCTTTTTCACAGACTCAAACTGTCCGCTTTTTAGAAACTTCTGCCATAGAACAAAATCAGGTGCGTTATATGTCATCGTACTTTTCTGATAATTCTTCAATACAATGATTTCACCGTATTCAACCAGTTTCTTATCCATTAATGAAAAGAAATCCGATACCTCACTCTGCAAATGCTCCTGTCTCGTAACGGAACCGGCGATGACGCTACAGGTAATCTCCAGATTCTTATCCATCTTCTTCAGAAAAGTCTCTGATAATTGTTTAATAACATCTTCCAGATTATGGTCACCCTCTATTTGCACCAGAACCAGAAACCCATCATTGTTAAGCTTGAGTACAGCCTCCACCACGGTTGTCTCAGAAGTATAAACTTCGGTGATCAAATTATGAATGGTCCATTCAAACATACCTTTCCCATTTTCACTATCTGGATTATACTTACCAGTGGAGCACCGAATTATCATCGGGAGAAACAGCTGCTCATTCCGATACATTAAATCATAATTTATCAGAACCGGCTTCCGATCGTTTATCAGCAAATCTGTAAAAAACTGTGTCTTTCTCATTTTTATCGATTCAGTCCAGTATTCATAATATTTCTCATGATTTACCAGGCTTAGGGCTCTCTTTTCTTCCTGTATTGCTCCTAGGACCAACTCCTCCAGCTGATTATAATCGATTGGTTTCAGGGCATATGCATAGCATCCGAACTTGATTGCTTCCGTAGCATATTTGAATTCCGCATAACTTGTCAGCAATATTTCTTTGATTATATAATTTTTCTCTCTGATCCATTTTAATAATTCAAAGCCGTTTTCTTTTGGCATCTCTATATCACAGATCAGGATCTGGATCGGGATATCCTCTATAATCTTTCTCGCTC
The DNA here is from genome assembly GCA_035564175.1 of Mobilitalea sp. Classification (GTDB taxonomy): domain Bacteria; phylum Bacillota; class Clostridia; order Lachnospirales; family Lachnospiraceae; genus Mobilitalea. The sequence continues at coordinate 9,144 of DATMUM010000004.1, read as the reverse complement.
TGTTAACGCTTGGGGCTGTATAAACGTTCTTTATCCCCATGGTTTCCCAATCAAGGGTCTTACGTAAAGCTTCCAGTACATATGAATCATCGTCTACGAGTAATATATTCATAGAATTACCTGCCCCGTTTCTAATTTTGTGTAATCGGAAATCTTATTTCCACACCGGCACCGCCCTCAGCACGGTTATAAAAGCGGATAGATGCAGCATTTCCATAAGTTAGCTTCATTCTGGATACCGCATTCATAATACCGATACGCTTCTCACCTTCACTGATGTCTATTCCATTCTGCAGTTTATATAAAATTTCACTTTCATAGCCTTCACCAGTATCTTCAATATTTATTACAGCCTCTTCTTCAATTCTTCCGGTAATAAATAATTCGATATCATCTTCCCAGTTAATCGTATATTTTAATGAGTTTTCCACAAAGGTTTGAAGTACCAGCGGAGGAAGCTTCATATCCAATAACCTGTCATCCAATGTAATATGGGCTTCAAAACAGTTACCATATCTGATTTTTTGAATCTCCAGATATTTTTTAATATGCTCCAATTCTTCCCTCACCGTTGCATAGCTATCGCGGCTTTTAAAAATATATCTTAAATATTCTGAAACACAGTTGGATAACCGTTGGATCTCTTTGTACTGCTCCATCTGAGCCATATTATAAATTATATTTAAACAATTGAGATAAAAGTGTGGTTCAATCTGCAAGGTAAGAAAGTCCATCTTTGTTTTCTGCTGTTCCAGCGTTTTTTCATAAATACTGATTTTTAAACCTTTAATTCTTTCCACCATTTCTGACATAAGCGTGCTGGCATTACCAAGCTCATTGATCTGATAATGGGTGGCAACATCATAAACCTCATCGTTTTTCAGGGTCTCCACATTTTTATTAAAGGTTTGAATTGGCCTTAAAATCGTATTATTGATAAACCTAAGAATAAAGAGTACAACGATAACAATGCCAATCATAACCAGAACAAGAAAAAGCTGTATCCAGAAGGTTTTCAATACATCATTATAATTATGGATTACCATAATAAAATTAATGCCTTCTTTTACATTCTCTTTTACCACAAGTAACTGCTTTAATAAGCTTTTTCTTAAGATACCGGTCGTTTCCTGCGAAGCAGTAATATTATCATTTACTAACTGTTCCTCATTAAAATAAGCATTATCACTGTCATCGGTGACTGAAATATAATAGTTTTTACCATAAAAATCCGACTGTATGGAATCTACCACGTCCTTCAGGCTGATATAAGCTAACATATATCTTCCGTTATTATAGATAATATCAACGAGATAGTACGCATCACCAAGTTCAACTATATTCCATTTTGCTTTATAATCGTGGTTATTAAGATTAGTAATGATGTCTTTTTCCACGGTAATCCACTGAACATATTCTGCATAGTTATCTGCATCATTTATGATTTTCCCATTACCGGGAAAATACAAAACATAATTTACAGGATAGGGGAGATCCTTAGACCAATTAGTGATTAATCCTTTAATTCTTCCAGTAATGTTTATCTTATTAATCAGAGTTTTCGCATTATCAGCAACAAGCAGCGTATCCAGATCTCTATCGTATCCAACCTCCGACAGCATCATGGAATGAATTCCGGATAAGGTACGTGAGATGTTCTCTACATCCGTGGACAACCTGCTGGTTACTGCATCCATTGAGCTATGGGTCAATTGGTAAATTGCATAAAATGCTACAGAAAAGTTCAATAAAACCATAATGGTTAAGGTTATTTCAATAAATTTGATAATATTTGAAAAATCATATTTCTTCATAAAATAACCCTCTCCTTTATTCTTCCTTGAAAAGCATAACACAAATAAATCTCCGACTTCTATTATTATACCGACTATTAATTATCAAATTCCGGACTTTTGTTAAATACATATAACTTTTTTCTAATTTAAGTAATTAATATTGTGTAAGTCTCACATAACAGATTAACTATACCGCTTATTATAGAAGCAAACTGATTCACAAAGTTTTTAATATATCTTTCACCGTCTCATTTAGTTTTATATGATACAAGACTGATTGGTTCTTTCCAATCCTGATATTTCTCTTCACGCTCAAAAGCTTCCATAATCGGTTGAAAACTTTTAGTATACACATCAGATGATAATTTATTCAGATTAAAGATGCCCATCGTTATCCCTGTCATAAATGCAGCTCCTATAACTGAAAGTTCCTCCATCTCAAGAACATGTATCGGTATATCTAAGATTATTACCGTTGGTTAATTTATACAAAATCCATATATCAATTGTACCATAACATAGGGCAGAATTCATATATTTTTCTTTTGCACCAAGTATATTTTCCAATATCCAGGCTATTTAAGCCGCTGAAAAATATGGTGATATATGCAATCAGGTATGGCTTTGTATCATATCCTGATATTTTTAAAGACGATTACATATTGCGACTCCCCTGGCACATTGCTAAACAATAGCATTATAGATAGGTACTCCGGTGTACTTATCCCAGACAACTACAGTTTCTCGTTACAAAATCGGTAGGCAAAAGGAAGCAACTTTGCCGTTGCTTCCTTTTCCTGAATAGTAGTCCAAATTATATAATATGGATTCTAAAAATCAATTAATTATTTTTTATTTGCAAGCCACTCATCAAGTTGTTTCTGTTTTGCATCTATAACATCCTGAAGCCCTGCTGCATAAAGCGCATCATTCAGTTGCTTAATAGTGGAATCTACATTTGCAGTGCCGACACTACCTGTATCAAGTGCTGCACGGTAAGTGTTAAGGGCATTATTCAAAGCGGTAATCTCTGTTGAATAGTTGGTGCTATCCCACATGAATCCGAATGCAGGAGAAAGCACTGCCCAATCATTGTGATGCTTCAGCTTATCCCAGTAATCAGTAGACTTGGTACCATCATTCCAAACATAAGAGATGAACTGATTGCCCATGAACCAACCTGTATTCTGGTGATATTTATAATTACCACCATCTTCACCATCTACGAAATATGCTGTTCCATCACCAAGAACCTTATAATTAACGTCCTTAATACCATACTGCCATAAATTCATTACTTCAGGATCAGAATACAGTGCGGATATGAATTTGAAGGCCATTTCAGGATCTTTGCTGTTTGATGCAATACCTGTGTTAAAGAAGCTAACACTCGTAGTTGCCATACCGCCTTCTTTATGATTACCGAAGTACATTACATAACCATCACAACCGTTTGCTGATTCTGCTTCCGCAAGGAAACCAGGCTTAATTGCTGAAAGGTAGCTGAAGGTATTACCAGCTCTCATCATCGTTGCGCTGCCCTGTGTATCAGTAGCTGCATCCTTGTAGATATATCCCTTATCATACCAGTCACCTAACATTGTAGCCACTTTTTTATAAGTATCTGTCTCGTACTTATTAACAATCTTTGTAGAATTATGATCTGCCTCCCAATCAAGTGTACCAAATCCGTCAACTAAATCATCAAAGAATGCAAAACGAGGCAGCTGATCCGAATTTGACATATATAATGGTATCATATCAGGTTTTGCAGCCTTAACCTTCGCAAAAATATCCGCTGCTACTGACCAGTCATAATAGGTTCCGTCATATTCATCTTTATTTTCAGTCAATCCATATTGTTGCGTGATTCCCAATTCATCACAGATATCTTTTCTCATAAAGAGGCCACCCAATTCTACGGACTCTTTGTTAGCCGGGAACCCATAAAGAATGCCATTCATGGTTCCAACATAAGCATTATCTTTACCAAGTGCATCGATAATCTTTTTACCGTCATCTGTATTCATAAGCTTAGACATATCATAGATACCGCCCATTGCATTCCAGCTGGATGCATATGGATAATAAATAGGCATAACATCGAGTGCATCACCACCGGATAACATCAGCTGAATCGTGCTTTGATAATCAGCAAACTGTAACGGAAGTAATTCCACCTCTATGTGGTATTTCGGTACCATGTATGCATTAATAGCAGCTTGAACTGCTGTACGTGCACTATCATCCTGCTCATAGAATTCTATATAAGAAAATACAAGATGATATGGATTTTTTTCAGTGTATTCACCGACAGCAGTTTTCGTAACAGAGGCATCTTGTGCAGCCCCAGTTGTTGGTGCTGTCGAAGCGGCTGCATCTGATGACCCGTTGCTATTATCGGTGCTGTTATCCGCCTTTTTACTACAGCCCGATACCATGGTTACTAATAAAACCATAATAACCACCAATGACATAATTCTTTTTTTCATAATACTTCCTCCTTTTTTATGTAAAATGCAAACTTTTGCATTTCCAAACATACATTTAACCCTTTACGCCACCTAAAGTCAGGCCTTTCGAATAATATTTCTGGAATAATGGGAAGATTAACATAATCGGAAGAATTGCTACAAAAGCAATTGCCATCTGTATTGCGGTGGAAGGTATACTGCCTGCTGCCGCTGATACGTTTGAATTCTGGCTGGTAGCCAGATACTGGATATTGCTTATCATCTGGTTCAAAAGGTTCTGTACATTGTAAAGGTCCTTATTTTTAACTATAAAATAGAGGCCATTCGTCCAGTCATTCCAATAGGCAAGACCTGCAAAGGTTCCCATGGTTACCAGAATTGGTTTACCAAGCGGAATAACGATACTTGAGAAAATCTTAATCTGCGGAGCTCCGTCTATTTCTGCTGCTTCATAAAGACTTTCCGGTATACTCGTAATAAAGTAGGTTCGGATCATCATGACATTCCAAGCACTTAGCATTAAGTTCGGTAATAATTGTGCCCATATCGTATCTTTAATATGAAAAATGCCTGTCCACATCAGATAAGACGGTACTATACCTCCATTAAACAGCATCGTGAAAAACACAAAGAAGTTTAGAAATTTCCTGCCCGGAAGGTTCTTTACAGATAACGGATATGCCATCAATGCAGACAGGAGAACATTAAGGGCTGTTCCTATAACAGTAACCAATATACTGATACCATATGCTTTTATTATCTTATCACCTGCGCTCAATATATAAGCATAAGCTGCTAACGCAAACTTTGCCGGAAATAAGGAATAGCCGTTAGCTACTAATGTATTTTCATCCGTAATAGAAGACATAAACAATAATAAAAATGGCAGGATAACAATCAGTGTCCAGATAATCATTGTTATATTAGCTAAAATCTGAAATTTTGAAAAAGGTTTTTCTCTCATTTTAATAACCACGCCTTCCTTTTAGAATAATGCATTCTCTTTACTTACTTTTCGCACAATTAAGTTAACCGTAAGTACCAGGATAAAACCTACAACGGACTGATAGAAACCGGCTGCTGCTGACATACCTACGTTAGACTGTTCCATTAATCCTCGATATACATAGGTATCAATAACGTTCGTGGCAGAATAAATCATACCTGAGTTGCGTGGTACCTGGTAAAACAGTCCAAAATCCGAAAAGAATATTCGTCCTATACTCATCATCGTCAAGGTAATTATGATCGGAGTCAGGGATGGCAATGTGATACCTTTAATCTGCTGCCATTTTGTAGCACCATCCAGCTCAGCCGCTTCATAGTAGGATGGGTCTATACCATTAATTCCTGAAATATATATCAGACATCCATATCCGATCACTTTCCATGTATTAACAAAGGTTAATATATACGGCCAGTATTTTGCTTGTGAATACCAGTTGATCGGTTCCAGCCCCAGAACCGGCATGATTGAATTATTAACAATACCGGTACTTTGGCTAAAGAAAGCATATACGATATAGCTAAGAATAACCGCTGACATCAGGAACGGAAAAAGTATCGCACTCTGATATACTTTCTTTAATTTTTTATTTATCGTATCGCAGATAAAGATGGCAAATAAAATGCCCAAGACCGTATTAATCACGATGAAAACAACGTTATAGAGTATTGTATTTCTAGTAATAACCAATGCATCGGGTGTTGCAAAAAGGAATTTGAAATTCTTTAATCCCACCCATGCACTTCCCCAGATTCCCTTGCGGACGTTATATTGTTTAAAAGCCACAATTAATCCCTGCATTGGAACATAATTGTTAATCAGTAAATAAATTGCTCCCGGTAAAAACATAAGATACAATGGTAAATACCTTCTTAGCTTTTTAGCCTTACTATTCATTATCCTTCCTCCTTGCTAAGTTATCCTTATCTTTTCAAGCATCAGCCTTCTTCTTAAACCGATAGACACTCACTGATGTAGCCGGCAATATCAGTTTATTAATACTTCCATTTTGTTCAGGAGCTTTGGCTTTTTTCTTACGAATACGATCAGGCTGCTCAAATGAGTTATATGCATTCGGCATATCTCCAGCCAGAACTTCTGCATCCAAAAACTCTACTTCTGCACCGAAATCAATCTCCATTATTTTCTGTAACTTCATATTGGTATTCACCAGATTTACCAGGATGACTTCTTCCTTTTTAGATGCAAATGCATATACTTCATTTTCATCGCCAGAATTCTTCTGTTCGATTTCTAATCCCCTGCCGCCCTGATGTGCCCTATACATCAGAAAAACATCATAATTCGGTGTCCGCAAGCATTTACTGCCCTCGGTTAAGAACAGTGAGTTTAGCACATTCACTGTCTGTGCCAGACAAGCCATACGAACCAAATCAGAATTGCGGTGGAAGATATCAAGCGTCAGTGCAGTGGTTATTGCATCTCTCATCGTACATTGCTGATAAAGTGCCGGTCGGTTAGTAAAGGCTGCCGCATGCCAATTGCCCCACTCACCAACGATCAATTCACATTTTGCCTCGGCTCCTTTAAAAAAGCCTTCCTCTGCAGGATATCCTTTCAGCCCCTCCTGTATCAGTTCATACTGCTCCTTAATTACTTCCTCAAGTTCAAAGCAGCTATTGATGACCTCATACCATTGGGTCTCATCAAACTCAGTTTCACTAATACCTATATTCTTAACATTCCAGTTGTAAAAATGTAAGTCATAAGCATCAACAATCGGTTGGCGGTATTTTGACAGCTCTCCAAAGAAATCTCTGGTCCATGCCACTCGCTCCTTCGGCTTATTCCCATCCGGTCCACTGGCAATCCTCTTCATAAAGGGTTGATGATCAAACATTGTTTCTACCGTTGCAAAACTCGGGAATGCTGTAGCATACTTACGATATTCCGATCCATAAGCTTCGGCAGTCATCGTACCGCCGCCTGCCCAAACCTCATTTCCAATGCCCCAGTATTCCACACCGAAAGGCTCTTTCGTGCCGTTTGCCTCCCTTTCCTTAGCAAGTGCAGTAGCTTCACTCCGGTTACAATACTCCATCCATTCCCTCATCTCCGCTACACTTCCGCTCAGCATGTTGATATTCAGCCAAGGTTTGGCTTCTACCATCTGGCAAAGTTTCATAAATTCATGGGTACCAAACTGATTGGTATCTATTTCAAATGTACCGAAGTTTTCGTTATAGGTTACGGGACGTTCCTCTCTTTTACCGATTCCGGAACGCCAATGATAAGTATCAGCATAGCAGCCTCCGGGCCAGCGAATGATTGGTGGTGCAAGTTCTTTTAGGCCATCTACAACGTCTTTTCGCAATCCATCATAATTCGGAATCTCTGAATTCTCGCCGACCCAGATACCATCGTAGATACAGCTACCTAAAAATTCAATAAATTGCCCATGAAGTTCTGGATGAATCAGCCCTTTTTGTTCGTCAATATGTACAATTAATTTATCCATTTTGCTTACCTCTATATAACTTTTACTATTTCTAATGTTATAATGATATATTGTCTGTAGCATTTATCACAAATTTAATATAACAAATCCCTGACTTAACTTCTATCATAATACAGACTTTAAAATAACAAAATACAGACTTACTAACAGTATGTAGATCTCTGGAAATGTAAGGCAGTGGTAAACCAATCCATCCTTGCTTATACATGGAGCCTATAAAACTCAACAATAAAGTGATCGTATATAGAAAAAGAGCGTCTTGGAATGGTACACTACCCTCAGAGTAGACAATGAAATAAAATCATTGTTTATCTCTAGGGGGAGCATACCATTCCGAGACGCTCTTAATAATCTTCTTATTAGTCTTCAATCGCTGCTTTTCGTGTATTTATGGCTTTGATCACCGTGGGATCAAATTTAGCTTGCCGCTCATAGGTATATAATCCATTCTTTTCCTGTTCCACATCATACAATTGTGTATAGCAGAAGGCACATATATTAGGATTGTCGAGTAAAGTTGATGTCAGACCATCATAACGGAATAAGAATTCGTCACTTGTTTTAGGAGCTTCGCCATATCCCCAACCGTTACTGGAGTCATTGACATCCCACTTGATTCCGCCATATTCACTGATGAATACCGGTAAGTCTTTGGTATAATGTTGTCTTCCTTCATGTTCGTCACGGAAGCTACCACCTGTTATTAACCCTTCATAATGTGTCTGGAACTTCCGGGCATCCTGCTCATAGTCATGAAGATCATAAATATCAGTAAGCACATGGAAGTTACCGCTGGTATCGATGCAGGGTCTCGTTGTATCAAACTGTTTGGTGGTTAGATAAACAATTCTTAGAATATCATCAAGTTGTTTTCGTCCATCGTAATCCCAGGTTTCATTAAACGGGCACCATCCGATAATCGATGGATGATTAAAATCCCGTTCCAATGCTTCCAGCCATTCAGGTAAAAAGGAGAATAAGCTGTTTGGATTAGATAAGTCAAGACCCCAGTTAGCATGCTCACCCCATACAATATAGCCTAACTTATCGCAATGGTATAGGAATCTGGGTTCGAATACTTTTTCGTGGAGGCGGGCACCATAAAAGCCCATATCCAAGGATAATTTAATATCCTTTATCAATGCTTCTTCAGAAGGTGCGGTATAGATTCCATCTGGATAAAAGCCTTGATCAAGTACCAATCGTTGAAATATGGATTTACCATTTAACAGACATTTCATACCTTCCATTTTGATTTCTCTAAGGCCAAAGTAACTTTTCACCTTATCGTCTTCGAAAATTAACTCCAGATCGTACAGATTACCTTCACCGATGCCCCATAAATGGATTTCATTTAAGGCTAAATTGGCGGTAATGTTACCGTGTTCA
>DATMUM010000003.1:0-5425 GCA_035564175.1 Mobilitalea sp. | reverse complement strand
AACAGTACCTAAGGCCTTAATTGAATCTTCATTGTTAAAGAAGTAATCTAAGAACATTGCTGCTTCTTCAGGATGCTTTGACTTTGCATAGATACCCAGGTACTGAGGGCAGTCATTGTACCAACCGTCACTCTGAGCATTTGCTAAGACAGGCATATTACCGGCAATATAGTTAACATTAGGAGTAGCTGCCTGCATAACATCTGCGGAAGAGGTATAACCTATGTCGCAGACATATTTACCTGCGATCCAGTTAGGATCTTCCTGGTTGTTCGTACCATAGGATGCCATATAGGAAAGAGGAGCAATTGCTTTATTGTCATATAATTGTTTAATGAAGTCAAACATCTGCTTGAACTGATCTTCAGTTACATTCAGTTTATTATCATCGCTGATAATCGGCTTATTATTTATCTGTCTAGACATAGCACGAAGAACGAATGCTGTCATGTAAGTCTCATTACCGGAAATCAGATACATGGAAGAATCATATGCCTGGACCTGTTTACCCCATTCAATCAATTGGTTCCAGTCATAAGGCTTTGTAAAATCAATACCAATCTTATCAGCCAAATCTTTGTTAACGATGATTGCAGTACCGGCTGCACCGGTAGGAAGTGCATATTGGCTTCCGGAACCGAACTGTCCGTTATTCTTTAAGAACGTCGGGTCAAATGCTGATAAGTCAATTTTGGTCTGTGATAAGTCTAATAACTGACCCTGTGAATAGTATTCCGGAGCTGCACCAGTTTCCATCTGCATAATATCAGGTGCTGTACCGGATGCGAACTGAGTCATAAGTTTGTCATTGTAACCATCCTGTGCACCGTACTCAGCTTCGATCTTAATCCAAGGATATTGTTTTTCAAAAAGATCAATCGCTTTTAAAGTTGCCTGATGTCTTGCATCTGAACCCCACCATGAGAAACGAAGTGTTACAGGATCATGTTTCTCAGTGTCTGTACCTGTCGTACCAGAGCTGCTTGAAGAAGCTTTGCTATTGGTACTGCCGGCACTGCTGTCTGAATTGCTTTTGCTACATGCCGCTAAAGAGAATGTCATTAAAGCAGCTAAAGCAATCGAAACTACCTTCTTAAATTTCATAATGTAATACCTCCCAAATTATATGTTGTTGATTGAACTTACTTAACCTGGGCAAACATGGATTCATCAGCCTCGTCATGTTAGTGCATCGTTTGTTATATAAATAAGTTCTTTCAATGATGTAATTCTATCATCTTATATTCCAATCAAAAAGGTACATGGTATAAGATAAGAATTCATATTTTACTCTCTTTTTTTCTCTTGGTATCATTTTTAATTATTTATCTGCTTTTGTTCATATGGTACATATTTTCCCTTATTTACTGCGTTATTTTCTACAATTAGATCAAATTTTCCTTAGTTGCTTTTATCGGTATTTTAAAGCTGACAACGGTTCCCATGTCTTTCTTACTTCGTATATACAGGCGGCTGTATTCGCTATAATGCAGAATTAAGCGGCGATTGATATTGGTCAGTCCAATATTCTTCGACTTCGAATCGTTTATCTTAATTTTTAATTCACTTAGTTCCTGTTTGGTCATGCCGCAGCCACTATCAATGATTGCCACGCATAAATCTTCATTTCGCTTATTTACTTTAATTTTAATACAGCAGCGTGTGCTCGTGGATTTAATTCCGTGATTTACACAGTTTTCTACGATTGGCTGAAGCATCAAACGGAAAACGGATATATCTAATAAAGCTTCATCGACTTCATAATAAATGACTATATTATTTTGGAATCTTACCTCTTGAATTTCCAGATAAGCCTTTAAATAGTTCATTTCCTCATTTAAGGTTACGGATTCCGTTGGGTTAGTCAATGCATATTTCATGATACTAGACAGCTCCTGTATCAGCGTATGTAGGGTAGATTGACCTCCGAGCTGTTTTAATACTTCCAAATCCATCGTTTGAAGTGTATTAAATATAAAATGAGGATTAATCTGAAGCTGCAGCGCCATCAGCTCAGCTATCTGATTCTGATGCTGTTTCTCCGTCAAATTAGCCTGCATCTGGTTATTTTTAATAAAGAGGAACAAAACATTATTTAGTATCAGATTGTATTCATCTTTTACGATTGGCTGAGGCTCTTTGATTGTCTCTCCCCGTTCCGCAGCACTAAACACGTTAACCAGATAGGTAATATGTTTAAATGCGCTTTTGGTCGTGATCCAAGCCAGCAGCATGACGATTAAAAAGTTAATTAACAGAATGGCTATAACAAGCTTTACATATTCGAATATTCTGGCAGCAAATACATCATGGGAAATTAATGATACCAGGAATGTCTGATTATAATCATCCGGCTGGATATAGAACAAATATTTTTTATTATTTAACGTGATCCACTTCTGGTTATAAGCAAATTTTCCCTTTTTCATAAAATTATCAGTAATGTTAGCAAACAACGTTTCCTGAGAATCCACATCCAGGGTAGTCTCCTTATCACTTCCATATAAGATTTCGCCATTATTATTCAAGAAGAAAAAGCTTTGGCCCGGATTAAGTACCGTATCAATTCTCTCGCCGAAATTATTCGAATCCACATTCATGACAACTACGCCCTTGGCATAGGACAATCGCCGAAAAAAGGTAATTACATTTCTGGTCTTATCGTAAGTGAATCTCTGAAGCTTTCTTGTTTCTACAAACCGTGTACTGTCAAAAGGCATGTTTTTATATATCTCAAGCCATCCGATATCATAATAGGTCCGGAAAGTTACAAGCTCATCTGACGATGATGTAAGAAAGTTATCCAAGCCGTCCATATACAGGTAGATTGAATTAATGTATTTATAAGAGGTTTCATAACTTTTTAAAAAGTTAATAATATCACTCATGAAAATGCCATCCCTATATTCCATCTGATCATGGCTTAAAAGCTTCTTCATGGATAGTTCAAACTGGGCACTTCTCATGATTACGTCCTGCTGATTAATCGAACTGTATATGACATTTATTACGTTTTCATTAATACTGCTAAGCGTATTAACCCCTTGTTTTTTAAATTCCTCCTGCTGTGCATCGATAGAAAGATATCCCATGAGTATAAAAAGCAAAAGCAGAGGGATAATCATTATCAATGCATACATCCGGAAGCGCTTAATAAAAAATTTATGGAGCATGTCCTAAATCTTCTCCTTCCTCTGACCGTTCCTATACTCCATAGGGCTTACATTAAAATATGCTTTGAATGCCCTTGAGAAGTTTTTAGGATTATCATATCCTACGTAAAACGCAATTTCGTAATGTTTATAGCTTGGGTCCATCAAAAGCTTGCAGGCCTTCTCCATCTTAATCCGGTTAAGACGTTCAAGAAAGCCGTAACCCGATTTTTCCTTATATATCTTTGATAAATAGTTCGGACTTAAGCCGACGGCTTCCGCTGCACCTTCGAGGGAGGCCTTCTGATAATTATTAATAAGATAATCATCCACACGCTTGATTATCTCATCATAATAAGTTTTAGGTTTAACAACATCAACTACGTGTTTTTCATCCAACTTTATTCTGATTTGTTCAAAGCAGGAAACCAGTTCCTCGTATCGGATCGGTTTTAGCAGATAATCACTGATTCCGTATTTAATCGCTGCACGCATATATTCATAATCCCGGTAGCTGCTAAACAGAACAATTTTGATATCAGGAAAACGCATAAGCTCTCTGGTCAGCTCGATACCATTCATATCCGGCATTGAAATATCCGTCATAACAACATCAACTTTGTTATTTTCAATATAATCCAATGCACTCCTGGCATCCGTAAATCGTGCAATAACGTTAAAGCCAATATTATTCCATGGAAATAATTCCGAAATTCCTTCTAATATCTTCTCTTCATCATCAACAATGATTAATTGATACATATTTCCATCCCTTTCTATCCGTTTGGGTGCATTTCAAATGAATATCACTGTATATATATTCATTTGGCTTCTGATCAATTAAGTACTCTACGAAGGAAAGACTCTTCGATATGATAGACTTCCACTGTTTCAAAATCGAAAAGATTATGCTTTGCCCCCTGTATAATATGATATTCGACCTGATCTAAACCGGCTTCCTGCTTGATTGCAGTTGCCAGTGTCATGCTTTGCAATATCGGAATGCACTGATCCTTATCCCCATGCAGGAACAGAAAAGGTGGACAGTTTTTATTCACATATGTATGTGGATCCGAAAGCTTTACCAACTCTGGTATTTCGGAAGGTTTTCGTCTGCCAAACAGCACTCCTTCCATGGAATCCGCTTCTCCAACCTCTTTAAAGGTCGGCTCCAGGCCTAAGACCTCCAGCTCCTCCTTAAGAACTCCAAGGTTACTGGGACAATATACCGCAATCACCGCCTGAACTTCACTGGAGACTTCCTCATACCCCCAGGTTTTCTTATCTTCCAAGGCATTACAGGAGGAGGAAATTGCACATAGCGCAGCATAATAAGCACCTGCTGATTCTCCCATTAAGGCTACTTTTTCCGAAGCCAGATCATATTCATTCGCGTGAACCTTAATGTATCTGATCGCGGCCTTGATTTCATCCACCTGGATAGGAAACTGCTGCTGATAGCTTAATGAATAATTGATGCTTACAACCGCAAAACCCTTCCGATGCAGATTTAAGGCAGGCTCCAGCTTATAGGAGCTTTTATTGCCAAAGAACCATCCTCCGCCGTATATATCGATGACAACCGGGAAAGGTCCTTCTCCTTCGTTCGGGAGATAGATATCCAGCTGCCTTCTTTCATTCCCGGCGGCATATTGGATATCCAGGAATTTTCTTTTTATGTAATCTGTCTTTGCTGGTATATGAACTCTATGATCTTCGATGAACTTCATAATAATTACCATGCCTTTCTATAATACTTGTAAACTTTGTACCGCAGGCTATATTCATCTCATAATAATTCACTGTAAATTGAATTCTCATGATACCACATAATTTTTGCAGTCCACTTGTTAAATTCATTCATTTTTCGACATTTTTATGTACTTTATTATACCATATGAATAGTTATCATAATATAAGTTTTTCGATTATCGGATAAAAATGAAGACTTTTAATAATTTTTATACCACGAAAAAAGCTTCACCACATTGGTGGCAAAGCTACATTCTTAAATAAAGGCTAATCGTATGGATTAAGCCTATATGCCTGCTATTTCGTTTATTATCATTCGAGTTATGGCTGAGTTGGGTTATCCTTCGTAAACTTATGAGCCGATGAGGATCTGGTCGGATCACCGCTGACATAACCACGTATTCTTCCATTAGAACTACGGTTATAAGCATTAGAGTCAGCTGATCCATTTATTGAAGCTTTATCGGATACATTACTTACCTCCTGACTGCCTTTATTCTTATCGTTCATTCCAGGGCTTT
>DATMUM010000002.1:0-17353 GCA_035564175.1 Mobilitalea sp. | reverse complement strand
TGGAGTTCTTTCCAAGAATTTTGGCTCTTTCAAAATTCTTTTCATACTATGCTGTTTCCTGTTTCAATGCATCAATGATATTATCCTTTTTTACCTTGGAAGCGGAATATAACATCGCTGTACCTACAATAACAAAAACTGCAATGATTGCGATAAATACGCTATTTACCGGTATCAGAAACTTAAAATCGAAGTTTGACATCAGAAGCCGGTACATCAGATACATAACGAGGAAGCTGATCGGCAATCCGTATATCAAGGCTTTCAGGCCATAAAAGATACTTTCGTAATTCAGCATTTTATTAAAGCCCTTGGGTGTGATACCTACGGATTTTAACATGGCAAATTCCCTTTTACGAAGTGAAATACTTGTCGATATCGTATTAATGATATTAGCGATACAGATCGCGGTAATCAATATGATGAAGGCATAGGTAAATACGGAGACTACAGTGACAGCCTGCTGTTCCCTCTGTTTATAAAGATATACATTAAAGATGTAAAGTTTACTTACGCCGAAGTCATTCTGTATTTTCTCCAGCTTCTCCTGAAGCAGTAATGAATTATCACTATTTAAATATATACTCGTCTCTATCGATGCTAATGCCGCCTTATCCACTCCTTCGGTTATCTGGCTAAAGGCAGATCTTGACATGATGATATGAAATCCGGCTGTCTCACCCAGGGGCATTACACCCATCGGCCTTTTTCCGGTAAGAGCTGCGATTGTTACAGGCTTAATCTGATTATATAAGCCAGTTTCACTGTTTATTGCGGATAAGTCCAGTTTATCTCCTACTTTAGTCTTCATTGCCTGGGCTTCAACATACTTGCCGGTAACCTGATCTCGGAATTTCATGGTGTCGATGACAATTGCAGAAGGTTGTTCGGTATTGGTAAGGCTGCTCATATCAACTCCGACTTCCTTCGCATACTTTTCCAATGCCGGATCCTCTAATACATTGATAACAACCTGATATGGATACTTTCCATCCTGAAGGAAATTATCTTTATTCTCCTTTACAAAATCAGCGCTGTCCTCTGGCTTTATCATGGCAGTGGTATTCAAATTATCTATTCGGGTAATTTCTATAATATTATCCTGTGAGGTAATCTGTTTGACGATATCTTCCTTCTCCTTCGGAGTATCTCCTTCAACTTTGGTCTGGATATCAAAATTAATACCATCCTGGGTCAATACTAATGATTTCCTTATATACATGGTAAAAGTGGAAACTACCAGAAACAGCACCATACTGATGATCAGTGAAAATACGGTTGCCTTATAACGTCCTTTGTTTCTTTTCAGATTCTTCAGTCCCAGGTCCCCTTCGATTCCGAACAAAATACGTGTGATTTTCAGCGTATGCACCTGCTTTCCGTTGATTTTCACATCAGTAACCTGCCGGATGGCATCAATAGCGGAGATATTCGAGGCTCTTCTAGCCGGAATATAAGTAGATATCAGAATCGTCACACAGGATACCAGAATTGATGTTATCAATGAGGAAGGGTAAATAGCGAAATGAAAGCCTTCTGCAACATTCAATACGCCCTTTATCATCGGATTGATACAAAGATACGTAATACCAAGCCCCGCATAACCTGAAGCGATACCAATCGGTATACTGATTGCACCAATCACTGCACCCTCAAAAAATACGGAGTTACGCTTCTGACTCCTGGTAGCTCCGACACTGGACAGCATTCCAAGATATCTTGACCTTTCTGATACGGAGATTGCAAAGGCATTATAGATCAGGGATACGGAGCCGATTACGATGATTACCATGATTATGGCACTTAATCCAAAAAGCATTTGTTTTACCGAATCATCCTTATAAACTCCATAATAACGAAGAAGGTCATTGTTATATTCGAGCTCTGAAGCTCCGTATTTGGAGCTGATATTCTCAGCTGTTTTAAACAGCTTATTATTTACTTTATGAAAAATAACGGATACATCATACTTATCATTTGCAGTGACGGTATTGGCGTCAAGGTAAGATAATACTGTGTAACCCGGTGACCAGGTATATTCCCAGGCCGGTCGCTTTAAGATACCTACGATGGTATAGGTTTTCTTACTATCCTGTGTCAGATATTCCGCAACAGTATCATCCCTCCACTGAAGCGCATATTCCTGCATCAGCTTCTGATCCGCAGTATCTTCCAGGGTGGATTTTCTTTGGCCGATGGTCAGTTCGATTGTATCGCCGATTTTGTAATCCACCTTCGCATTTGTAGCGATTGCTTCGGATATTACAAGCTCATTCGGGCTCTCAGGTAATCTTCCCTCCAGCAGCTTAATCGGGAAATTATCATAGCCCTGCTTGCTGAATTCCTTGATGTAAAGGTAGGGCTTATTATTATTCTGGCTCCCTTCAAGGTAGGCATAACCTACCTCCCGGCTTAATATGGCAGTCTTTACTGCTTTATCCGAAGCGATTGACTGAAACTGAAGCTTGTCGACATTCTTATATATAGCATGCCAATTACCACCGGTAGCGATGGCCGATCGCTGCATCAGATCCATAAAGGATAAACCCAGTGTAGCTACAGCAGTTATCATTGCTGCAGAAATGATGGTTCCGATGATGGTTACCAGGGTGCGCTTTTTATTCATCTGCAGCTGGCGCAGGGTTAATTTATTTACGATATTCATGGACGTATCACCTCATTTTTCGTAATACGGCCATCCTCGATTGCTATGATGCGATCCGCCTGCAATGCGATCCGTTCATCGTGAGTAATGATAATCAGAGTCTGTTTGTAGGTCCGGTTGAACATTTTTAGCAGTTCGATGATCTCTGTGCTGTTCTTGCTGTCCAGGTTACCCGTCGGCTCATCGGCAAGCATGATGGCAGGATTATTGATCAAGGCTCTTCCGATGGATACTCTTTGCTGCTGCCCGCCGGATAATTGATTTGGCAGATGGTGAAGCCGGTTTTCCAGATCCAGCGCTCTTACAATGCTCTTCAGTTGTTTTTCATCAATCTTCTGTTCATCCAGAAGAATTGGAAGTGTGATATTCTCCTCCACACTCAGCACCGGAATTAAGTTATAAAACTGATATACAAGGCCAATCTGTCTTCTGCGAAAGATGGCCAGCTGTGTCTCATTTAACTGATAAATATCCGTATTATCAACAAATACCTTTCCGCCGGAAGGGCGGTCTACTCCGCCGAGAAGGTGCAGCAGGGTTGATTTACCGGAACCAGAAGGGCCGATAATTGCAACAAATTCCCCTTTTTGAATTGCAAATGAGACATTGTCAAGTGCCTTGACTGTTGTCTCTCCGCTCCCATATTGCTTCGACAGATTTTCTACTCTTAAAATATCCATAACTACCTCCATATTGTTTTGCCTGAACCGTATTATATATCCTTTCTCAGATATGTCCTCATACTGACGAATAAGAGGCATCGATATCCGCTCAAGCTTAATATAAGTTCAGTATATCGTCCCATCCTTACGATACGGTGACTGTAATATTACAGAATTGTAATAAATGCTTTATATCTGTTTTTGTGTGTTGGTGATTGTTCTAGAAATGCTTAAAAAAAGCCCAGTGTATCTTTTTTAGTAGATACCCGGGCTTATTTTTGCGTTATTTATCAGCTATATACCCTGTAATTAAATGCACAGTTAATAAACACTTTGTTAGTGCCAGACTATGCATTTTGCGTATACTCTTACTGGGGAATAATTACCGATTTCACTACCATATAATAGCAAAATACTCATGGTTTTAATACATGTAAATTATGGTAATTTTGTGCATTATTTACAATCAATTATTTCTGGTGATTCGTATGCAGATATATTTACGGATATAAAATCAAATAAATTATTTACTAATGTCGAAGTATATAAAGAAATAGATTCACCCCCGGCCAGTGACCGGGGGTTATATTTTCAGAAAATTCTCATATATAATTATAAATATAAATAATAATCGAGGTAAAAATGTTCACGATACATACCGTTCAACCGGGTGATACTGTTTATTCCATCGCTGAAAAATATAATGTACCCTATACCAGAATCGAGGAAGATAACAATTTACCTCCCAATTACAACTTAAATGTCGGGCAGGCTATCATGGTGGTAACCCCTCAACAGGTTTATACCGTTAAAGAAGGAGATACATTAGAAGGAATTGCGTCTGCTTTTGGAGTACCTATAATTCAGCTTCTCCGGAACAATCCAAAATTATCGGACAGGGATTATTTATATGTCGGAGAGGATCTGGTTATTAGTTATGATAATAAAAACAAATCCATAGAAATTATTGGTTACGCTACTACCTATATCAGTGATGAGGTATTAAGGAAGACATTACCTTTTCTTACTTATATAGCTGTATTAAATTATACTTTTACTGCTTTTGGTGATATTGAGAAATTAAATGACGAAGAAATCATAAAGATTGCTAAGTCTTTTCATGTGGAGCCAATCATGTTTTTATCCTCAATTACTGTAGCCGGAAAAGGCGGCTACGGTATTACTCATAGTATTTTACTTAATGAGCAGTATCAGGAAGCACTGATTAGTAATGCTCTGACAATCATGAAGGATAAAGGGTACTATGGTCTTAACCTTTCTTTATACGGTATATTACCTGATGATCTGCAAGCATATACTAATTTTATAGCGAAAGCTACGGTACGCTTACACAGGGAAGGGTTTAAGGTATTTGTCACATTAGCACCATATACCTTTGGGTTTAAGGCAGGAGTTCCTTATTACAATACTTACTATTCCGACATAGGCAAAATAGCAGATTATATTATTCTTATTACCTATACATGGGCGACTGCAACCTTGTCACAAGTGCTAGAAACTACGGTTGATTTCTTAGATAAATATATCTCATTTGCATCCAAGCAAATACCTCCCGAAAAGATATTCATTGGCTTATCCAGGGTCGCATATAACTGGGAGCTGCCCTATGTGGAAGGGGAATCTCTGAATACTTCACTTACCAATGCGGCAGCTTTAGACCTTGCAAACGAGCTGGGTATAGAAATACAATTTGATGAAGCTACACAAACACCTTTTTTTACTTATACTGATTATGGAGTCGATCATTTCGTCTGGTTTAAAGATACCCGAACTGTTAATGCAATTCTACATCTAGTCGATCGTTACAACCTTAGAGGCATTGCCGTATGGAATATCTTATACTTTTTAAGTCAGACCTGGCTGCCAATAAATTCCCAATATAATATCAAAACAATTTCTCAAAATTCCGGGGAAGGGACACAATCATAGAAGGGTGAATTATGTGTAACCGGAAAAATAAATACCCTTAAGGCTCATATCACTACTTGGTATGAGTCTTAATTTTTATCATATTTTTTATAGAATTTAATCCGAAAGGCAGTCCCCTTTCCAATCTGACTAGTTACATTGATATCTCCGTTCTGGCTCACTATGATACTTTTTGCCATAGCCAGTCCGATTCCAACACTGTCTTCCGCAGCATTCTTTCCTTTATAAAACCTCTTGAAGATAAAAGGGATTTCCTCCTTCTCAATTCCGCTCCCGTTGTCTTCTATCATAATTTCCGTATAGATAGGATTCTCAGCATATCGGATTGTGATAGTGCCTCCGACCTGTGTATGTTCAATGCAATTTTTCAGAATGTTAATGACAGCTTCCGTACTCCAGTTCTGATCACCGGTACAGGATACGTCAGGTTCGCCTTCCTTGATACAATGCTGTTCCTTTAACTCCATCGGTATTAGAAGTGGCTTCAGGGCTTTACTAATAAGCTCTGCAACATTAATTTTTTCCTGCTTAAACTCCACTGTGCCTGCATCTATTTTTGATAACTTCAATAAGGAGGTTAACAGCCATTCCATCCGCTCCAGCTGAATTTCCAGATTCCTTGTAAATTCCTTTCTTTTATCCGGACTTAAGTCATCATTATAAAGTAAATCCGTCATTACCATCATGGAAGTCAGCGGTGTCTTCAGCTGATGGGAAATATCAGAAATTGCATTGGCCAGTTGCTCTTTTTCCGTTTTCAACTGCTCTGCCTGCTTAGAGAGGATTAAGGTTACTTTATATATTTCATTTTTTAATATACTGAGTTCGCCTTCATAATTATCCCGGATATCAAGGGAGTAATCCCCTCCGTATATACGCTTTAGATAACCGGAAAGCGTCTTAATATCTCGATATCTTTGTCCAGTATACCATATAGCCACACCCATCAATAGTATTCCGGAAAGCAGTACCATTAAACCTGCAATCGGATGAAGCAGATAGGCAGTCAATGATATCACTATCAAAATAATTGACATGACTATCAGCATTAGTCGAAATTCTTTATTACGAAGCATGTTATTCTCCCACCTTATATCCAAGACCACGCACTGTCTTTATGATTGCAGGTTCCTGAGGGTCATCCTCCAGCTTATCCCTTAACCTTTTTATATAGACAGTCAGCGTATTATCATTTACGAAATCTCCTGCTACATCCCATATACCCTCAAGCAGCTGATTTCGTGACAGAACCTTTCCTTCATTATTAGCAAAGGTCAGAAGTAATTTGTACTCCAAGGCCGTAAGGATGATTTCCTGCCCACTCTTATATACCTTGGCATCCAGAGTATTAATACGAAGGTTGTCCAGCTCTATGATATGCTTCGCATTGTTCTCCTTCTGATATCTTCTTAGAACTGATTTGATTCGGGCACTAAGCTCCCGTACACGGAAGGGCTTCGTAATATAATCATCCGCTCCCATTTCCAGTCCCATCACAACATTCACCTCTTCATCACAGGCCGTTAATATGATTACCGGAATATCCCATCGTTCCCTTGCCAATCTGCATAATTCGTAGCCGCTTCCATCTGGCAGGCCTATATCAAACAGGCAGAGATCAAATTTATACTCATATAATGCTTTTTTACCAGAGGTAACATCGTGGCAAAGGTTTACGATATAGCCCTCCTGCTGCAGAGAATATTCTAGTCCTAAGGCTATTGTTTTATCGTCCTCCACTAATAATAATTTCATCATATCACCTCCAAATTAACTGAATTTAATTTAAAATATACCCATATTATAACTGCATAAGCAATAATAGTAAATATCCTGGTACGGATGATTCTTCACAGATTTTTCACTAATTCTCAATAATTTGAACACAATCTCTGATTATAATAAAGCTATAAAGTTAATCAAAAGAAGAAAACAAGTAAAATTTACATAGATTTTCATAAATTATTCTCCCCCCCTTGTAAGCCAGCTTTTTAAGCTGGCTTTCCCTTTTTATAATATATTTTGTACAACAAGAGCTTTGCTTCCTGAATCCGGAAGCAAAGCTCTTGTTGCATATCTTATGACATTCAATGATCCTATTTTATTGATAAGTCAGAGTTTCTCCAAAGAAAGGTACAAAATAATTCTCTATAGCATTCGGCGGTACAATGTGACCACCGGTAAAGGTATCTGTAGAGTGGTTAATCTGCTTCTCCTCCAGTAAATCGATCAGATATTCACAGCCTCCGGGAATCCATTGGTAATAATCACCTTCGCAATAGGTAATCTTGATTGATTTCAAAGGTTTATTCAATGCCAGATAAGCATCCAGCTTCTGTCCCCAATTACTAAAACCGTTCATCCAGTCGCTCCAGATCTGATTCTGGGCTTCGATATCGGAATCCTGAAGGATATTGCCATAATCCTTCGTAATATTGATATCCGGTGAAAATGCCTGAGCATATGATCTCTTAATATCCGAGCTGCCTCTCCAGGAGCTCAGAACAGCAGCCAAATCATCCTCAGCAAACACTCCTGGGCAGAAAACCAGGGTGGAATCAAATATATCCGGATGTCTTAGGGAAAGATATAAAGCTCCAAAACCTCCCATAGAATAACCCGAAATTCCTCTGGAATTGCTGTCTGCTATCGTTCTATAATTTTCATCTATGCAGGTTACAACTTCATTCACAATGTAATCTTCCCAATTGCCGCTGGCGGGTGAATTGACATAGAAGGAACCCCCGGTCTTATTATTTCCGTCCAAAATAACCAGGATGAATTCCTTCGCGCCATTTTGGAAGGCTTCATCCAACTTTTTCTTATAAGAATTCAAAAAAGTAAGCGGTGAATCTCCATAACCGTGCAGGAAATAAACAACAGGATAATTCGTGTCGCTGCTGTTATAAGTCGGTGGTAAATAGATATAGAATCTTCTCGTTGACGTATCACCGATCACATTCTTGGCGATTGCATCTGACTGAAATGTAACCTTAACTACCTGACTTTTGGATGAA
The DNA here is from genome assembly GCA_035564175.1 of Mobilitalea sp. Taxonomy (GTDB): domain Bacteria; phylum Bacillota; class Clostridia; order Lachnospirales; family Lachnospiraceae; genus Mobilitalea. The sequence continues at coordinate 9,059 of DATMUM010000002.1, read as the reverse complement.
GCATCTGCAGAAAAATTCGTCATAACCTCAGTCTGAACTTTCGAAGCCTCAGGGGCTGGGGTTGTAGTTGCTGCTTGAGTAACTGCTTCCTGACTTGCTCCCAGATCTGCTTGAGTTTCTGCTTCTGATTCTATTTCCGGGTCTGCTGGAGTATCTGCTTCTGCATCATTTCCCAGCGTATCCTTTTCAGCTATTGTTGTAATATCTTCGCTGTCAGCATCATCGCTGGCCTTCTTTGCAGAACATCCAACCAGCCCAATCGTCAATAACACTAATATTATTGCATACACGAATGCTCTCATTAATCTAATCCCTCCTATACATATTTATTTTAGGTAATTGCGAAATAATTTAGTTGTTGGAATTTGCTACACAGCTGTTACAAACACCTCCACTATAATGCACATATGCGTAATTAGTAAATAGCTACATTTATTAAGTTTGCCATTATCTAATATAATCTGGGAATTAATAGTCTTCGTGATACCTTATTAATGAATGTTTATACATACATTTTCATCTCTATAGCCTAATCAGACTTTAATCCCCAAATCCTAATATTTATTTAAACATCTCATCTTATTAATTATGTATCATACACTATCTAGTCGCAGATAAATGAACACTTATTGCTATTTTGTATAATGTCGGGCAAACAGATGATTAAAAGCTGAAAGTACTGTCAGTCCACAGGAACTCTTCCAGTATTTCGACGTAAAGACAGCGGGCTACCAGGTGAAATCAGCTCAGATACGGTAAATATGTCTGTCTGATTCTTGCATGATAGCCCGCTGTTCGTTCTTACTGAATACAGTAGAAGCTGCTCCTGTTTCATAACAGTGCTTCAGCTTTATATTATTATATTATACTTGCATTGTCAGGTGGCATGATAATTTGATTACCGCCTTATTGTACTACTGATTTATTTACTTAGATGCTCCAGCCTCTCGTTAATCTGTCTCATCATATCCGTATATTTCTCTAATTTCGCTCTTTCTTCTGCCAGCTTGCTTTCCGGTGCCTTGCTTACGAAATTCTGGTTTGCTAACATTGCGTTAACTCGTTTTAACTCACCCTCCAAGCGCTCCTTTTCCTTCTGTAGACGATCGATCTCTTTCTCGATATCAACGAGATCTGCAAAAGGAATATAGATTACTGCTCCTGGAATTACAGTGGATACGGCATCCTCAGGAATACCCACTTTATCCTTCTGTACCAGAACCTCGTTCGCATATCCGAGGGTTGCGAAGAAGATCTTACTTGCTGTAAAGATATCTCTGATCTTATCGCTATCGGAAACGACAATTACGGTTGCCTTTCTGCTCGGTGGAACACTCATCTCGGCACGAACGTTACGGATGCCTTTCACAGCTTCCTTAATCAGCTCTACTGCTTCAGCTTCCTTGGTATATTCATAATCCTCATTGTGTACCGGCCAGTCTGCTATCATGATGGACTCTGATTCCTGATGACCTGACATTTCCTGAAGAGTACAGAAAATCTCTTCTGTAACAAATGGCATATAAGGATGGAGTAGCTTGAGGGATGTTACCAATACATGCTTTAGGGTCCAGAGTGCTGCTGCCTTTGTCTCATCGGTCTCACTGTATAATCTCGGCTTCACCATCTCGATGTACCAGTCACAGAATTCCTCCCAGATGAAATCATAGATCTTCTGCACAGCGATACCAAGATCATAGCTTTCCATGTTCTCAGTTGTTTCCTTGGCAAGAGCGTTTACTTTGGATAGAATCCATTTATCTGCTACGGTTAAGAGCTTTTCATCAATGGTTTCACTAATTATAGCCTTCTCCAGGTTCATCATGATGAAGCGGGAAGCATTCCATACCTTATTGGCAAAGTTTCTGCAAGACTCAACTCTCTCCCAATAGAAACGCATATCATTACCGGGTGCATTACCCATAACCAGGCTCAGTCGAAGTGCGTCAGCACCATATTTATCAATAACCTCCAGAGGATCAATACCATTTCCAAGAGATTTACTCATCTTACGGCCCTGGGAGTCACGAACCAGACCATGGATTAAAACTGTGCTGAAGGGCTTCTTGCCCATCTGCGCGTAACCGGAGAATACCATACGAAGTACCCAGAAGAAAATAATATCGTAACCGGTTACCAGAACATCCGTCGGATAGAAATAATCCAGATCCTCGGTTTTCTCCGGCCAGCCCAGTGTGGAGAAGGGCCATAGTGCGGAGCTGAACCAGGTGTCCAGAGTATCCTCATCCTGTCTAAAATGATCATGCCCGCACTTGGAGCAGGTCTCAGGAGCATCCTTGGAAACCATAACCTCACCGCATTTATCGCAGTACCAGGCAGGAATTCGATGCCCCCACCAGAGCTGTCTGGAGATACACCAGTCTCTGATATTTTCTGCCCAGTTAAAGTAGGTCTTATCAAAACGCTCCGGTACGAACTGGATATCACCGGTCTTAACTCCATAGATTGCCGGTTTAATCAGTTCCTCCATTCTTACAAACCACTGCTGCTTAATTAACGGTTCAACGGTTGTTTTGCAGCGGTCATGGGTACCTACATTGTGAACGTGTTCTTCCACCTTTACAAGTAAGCCAAGCTCCTTCAGTTCATTCACAATTACCTTACGAGCTTCATAACGGCTCATGCCTTCGTATTTACCGCCGTTGGCATTGATGGTTGCATCGTCATTCATAACGTTGATTTCCGGAAGGTCGTGTCTCTTACCAACCTCAAAGTCATTTGGATCATGAGCCGGGGTAATCTTAACAACACCGGTACCGAATTCCTTATCTACATAATAGTCAGCAACTACAGGAATTTCACGGTTCATTAACGGCAGTAATACTGTCTTACCGATTAGGTGCTGGTATCTTTCATCCTCCGGATGAACTGCTACTGCAGTATCTCCGAGCATGGTTTCCGGTCTTGTCGTAGCAACCTCTACGTAACCTGTCTCACCTACGATCGGATACTTAATATGCCAGAAATGACCTGCCTGCTCCTCATGCTCAACCTCGGCATCGGAGATCGTGGTCTGGCAAACCGGACACCAGTTGATGATTTTAGAACCTTTATAAATATAACCTTCGTTGTATAGCTTAATGAATACTTCATTTACCGCATGGTTGCAGCCTTCATCCATGGTAAAGCGCTCTCTGTCCCAGTCACAGGAGGAACCGAGCTTCTTCAGCTGGGAGATAATTCTGCCGCCATATTCTTCCTTCCACTGCCATGCCCTTTCTAAGAATTCCTCTCTTGTCAGGTTCTCCTTGCTAATGCCTTCCTTCTTTAACATCTCGAGAATCTTAACTTCAGTTGCAATGCTTGCATGGTCGGTACCGGGCTGCCAAAGTGCATTGTAGCCCTGCATTCTCTTGAAGCGGATCAGGATATCCTGCAGGGTATTATCGAGTGCATGACCCATGTGAAGCTGTCCCGTGATATTCGGCGGGGGGATCACGATGGTGAAGGGTTTCTTGCTTCTATCGACTTTTGCATGGAAATATTTTTTCTCCATCCATTTTTGATATTGTTTTTCTTCGATGTTTTTGGGATCATAGGTTTTTGCCAGTTCTTTTTCCATTATTTTCTTCCTTTCGATTTTGATGTAGGTTTATAAATTTTTATAAATATTTAACTAAGGGGAAGGTTATTTCAGCACTAAAAAAGGTCCTTCGTCGTAAAGGACGAAGAACCGTGGTACCACCTTTGTTCATGGCTTGCGTTTATTAAGACAAGTCATCTCTTTGCCTGTAACGGGACTTCCCGGCATTTCCTACGCACCTTGCGGTTTCAGAAGTGCTGTTCCGGAGCTACCTTCAATAAGCTTGCTTCAGACCACCTTTCAGCCGGTGAGTGATCCTCTCTGATAAGCTTCCCTTATCTAATCCTCTCCATCAATACATTTCACTCTATAATAGTTTTATACTATGCAATGTTTTGTATTCTGTCAAGTGATTTTTCTGATTGCTGAAGAAAATTTTCGTCAATAGGTTCTATATATTTAAAAGATCTAATGATATTGAAGCTTATTTCTCATATGTTATATTCCCGCTACATTCTACATTACCCTGGATTTCGTGGACATGTATATCACCTTCACATTCTACCTGGCCTGCTATGCTCTTACATTTTAAATCTCCATCGCACTCAACATTTCCTGTAATATCACCGCAGCTTACTCCTCCACCACATTCAACATAACTGCCGATATTGCCGCAATTCACTCCCCCTCCGCATTCTAAATAGCTTTCGATATCACCACAATTCACTCCGCCTCCGCATTCCAAGTAGCCGTTGATATTACCACAATTCACACCTCCACCGCATTCAGCATAGCTTGCTATATTCCCGCAGTTGAGTCCGCCTCCGCATTCAACATAACCATTGATATCACCATTTACAACGGCATTGCCCCAGATTTCGGTATTTATTTCTTTACCAGTAATCCTACTAAATATATCTTCCTGAATCTTTAAGTTAATTGTTTTATCCTTCTCCCATAAATCCGCTCCCAGCATTTTATTACCAAGAAACTGTATAATTCTTAATTTTTTATCATCTGGTATTTCATCGTTGATAACAGGATTGTCATTACCTTCGTTATAAAATAAATAGTCAATCGTAACGCCATAAAACCTGGCAATTCTCGGGATCTGCATAATATCTGGAAGAGATACCCCTGTTTCCCATTTAGATATAGCTTGAACACTGATATCCAAGGAAGCCGCCAGAATATCCTGAGTTATATTTCTTTCTTTTCTAAGTCTTACTAAATTATTCTTAAGATTTTCATTTAGTTCCATAGCTACTCCTATCTCGATTTATTTTAAAATACTTAAAAATCGATTAATAAATTGCTCAGATATTTTTGAATATTATTCCATTAACTCATAAAGTCGATAGTAAGAAATCCATAGTGTGTCGTATTAAAAAATAAATTCCTTTATTGCAGCTGCTAGCTTCATTATAGAAGTTGTCTAGGAAAGTATCAATCACTTATCATTCTAATTATTCAACTGCTGGTTGATTACAATCCGCTATCATCTTATAGGATGAACTTTATAGAGATCAAAAAAATGCCCCGGCAGATTGCGTCTGTTAACCGCTCTCTTTCTACTTAACCTGGAGTGGTTCAATGACTCAATACATCGGGGCATTCATAAAATTCACATTTTAATAATAAATCAGGAATCCGTAATCAATATTATTGCTTAAGTAATTTTCCTGACGATATACTACCACCCAGTAATCACCTGCTTCAAGTTCCTTATCTAGGTAAAGGTATTTGTTACCGTTATCGGTAGTGTATACCGTAGAATATGCTTCTATATACTGATCACTGTTAACGATTTGAAAATAGGTTGCACTAAGATCAGAATCATTACCTAATTGACATGCTGCTTGGACCTCACCTTTTGCAGTTAACGTAATTTTATAATAATCAACCGTATTCGAGCCATTCAGCGAGCCTGACACATATGTATTATTGCTAATAGCTTGCGCTGTAGACATACTTCCACTTTTGGAGGTATCTTCTGCAACTTCAGTCGGTTCAGCGGCCTGCGCTGCCTGCTTATTTGCTTCATAGAACGCATCGGCTGTTATCGGTGAATTATAATTCAGCTTTGTATACTGCCATACATTCACAGCAAAGTTCAGATTCTGGCTATCCAGCAGCAGGAATGTATTGATACCGATTACCTCGCCATATGCATTCAGGAGAGGTCCGCCGCTGTTGCCACCGGAAATCGGAGCTGTAACCTGAATATAATCGACACCATCATCCAAAATACGTGAATTGGATGATACAATACCATTGGACAAGGAACCGGTTAATCCACGAGGACTTCCAAGTGCATAAACCGTCTCACCTACGGTAACATCTCCTTTATTCACGGTAAGGTGAGGTGTAACAGCATTGATTGTTAATACTGCGATATCGTAGGTCTTGTCATATCCTAAAACAGAATCAACGTCATATTGCTTACCATTGCTTGTAACAACGGCGATTTTCGTAGCGCCTTCCACCACATGGTAATTAGTGATAAGTATACCACTATAGATAAAGAAACCTGAACCAATATAATCTCCATCTGATGTTGTTACCTGAAGTTCAACTGTTGCCGGTGAACATTTACTATAAATCTCTTTCGCCGTCAATTCCTTTGCATCTGCAGGACGACTATCTGGCTCTTTATTAACCTTTACATTAATTACAAGTTTCTGGGAAGAATTCGTGGAAGTAATTGTAACTGTTGTTGATCCAACACCAACCGGGTCAAGCAACAATGCACAATTATCGCCATCCCAATCACCCCACTCGCAATTAAGAATATCCGTATCTCCTATGGAATAAACCAGGCTCTCATCGCTGTCCAGTTTTTTATCGGTTATGTAAATGATTGTCTGGTCAGAAATGGTAACATCCGTTGATTCCGTTGAATACTTAAGACTTGATACGTTAACAGTACAACTGCTGGAAATATTGCCTGCAGTAGCGATGACATCTACTTCGCCTTCTTTCAATGCAGTAAATTTACCACTTGTGCTGTCAATCTTACCGATCGATTTCTTTGATACGCTCCAGGTAACCTTACTGCTGGTTCCATTCGCTGCTGCCTTAAAGGTGAACGTATCTCCTACTGATAAATTACCGGTCTTAGCAGTAAACTTAATGTTGGAAGTATCCACTGTAACCTTGATTGTCGAAGTATATGTCTTATTGTTCTGTTTTATTGTTACGGTAACAGTCGCGTTACCCTGTGCAATCGGTGTGATAATTCCGGAATCACTTACTTTAGCGACTTTTGCTTTACTTGTTTTGAATGATACTGTTGCCTTTTTACTGAGATTTGCAAATTTAATCTGATATGTTTTATATCCTACATATAGGGTTACCTTACTTACCGTAGTTTTAGGCTCTGCACTTGTTGCTGCCATCGCAATCTGCGGAACACTCGTTGCTCCCATAATCGGTGCCGATACGGACAGCACGAATGCCAATAAAAATGCCATGCTGAATTTTAAAATCCTTTTCATTCTCTACCTCCATGTGTTATAAGAATTAGTAAATTTTGTACCAAGAAACCATAGGAAAATTTTCCATAATCCCCCGGTCGTTCTCATTAGATTTATTTAAAATTTTAATAAAAACCTTACTGAGCCGATAGAGATAACATCACCGCTTCTAAGCTTATTCGGTGCGAATATTTTCATATTATTGATTGCGGTTCCATTCGTTGAATTAAGGTCTTCCATATAAATAACATTATCTCTGACATATATTCTTGAATTCCTTTTAGATACATCCTTGTTCTTCAAAATGATGTCGCAGTCCTTCTCCCGCCCAATGATCAGCTCATCAGAAAGATAAAATTCGTTGTTCTTCAGACTGCAATTATTTGATAATATCTCTGCCTTCATAAAAATACCGGTACCGGTTGAAGCTGATGGTTTATTTCGCTTCTTTAAAAGAAGAACCAGGATGATCACCAGGATAATGATCAATACTGCGCTGACAATCCATAACCACGCGGGAACACCCAGCCATTTAACGGTAAAAATATTCTTATGATCAAGAGCCTTGCCATTATCTACAGCAACAACCAAAGCATCTTGATTATCCGCAGTACCTTCCTTTGCAGGAGCTATTGATGCTGCTGGTTTAAGAGTAGCACAAGGCTCAGGGATATTCAATGCTCCTTCTGCATCAAAAAGTGTACCATTTTCACCGGTTGCGGCAAAAACTATCTTCAGGGAATGACTTCCTCCGCTTAATTTAGTATTGGATACATTATATTTGGTTAAATAAAGGCTATTTACAAAGCCTGTAATTTCTCCCGCGAGATCCGCTTCCTTTTTCCCTTCATAACTTAATACGGCATGAACACCGCAGGTTGCCCTTGCAAAGGATCCCAATACCTTCATTGAATCCTCTGAAGCCTTCTTATCCTCTTCCTTACTGCTTTGTGTCGGCAGCCCAAAGGTGTGGATAATCACCGGGGAAGCCTTTAATCTTTCATTTACTTCTTCGACGGTTACGCCATCTTTATCATATTCGATACCATCCGTAATGAGAACGATATTGAATATTTCTCCTTCGGAACGTTCTTTCTTATCATAATAATCCAAAACGTTAATGATGGATGAATATAGACTTGTCTGTTTGACATTATATTCAATCTCTTTCAGCTTAGTTTTTATATCTTCCTGATTTTGTGTAAAATCATTTTTCAATTTAAAATCTTTTCCAAAGGTCGCCACAGCAAAGGATGCATTATTACCGGCAGATGTCATCAGGTCATCGACAAAGGCACTTACATTCTCTTTATAACTCGGCATCGAAGTTGAAATATCGATTAAAAATAAATAAGAGATTGGATTTTTCGTATTATCAACTTTTGTGATCGGTTCGGATTGATTGAATGTATAAGTGTTGTCTAGCAAAGCACTTACGATTAAAGCATTATTCTCCTTATCCTTTGGAATATTGACATAAGCATAGAGATTGGAGGACTGACAAAACGTCTGTACAATCTGTGCATCCGTATCTGATACCGTCTGTTTCGCAAGGGCATCCGCGGAAAAAAAGCTTGAGATAACCAATGCACAAATAAATAGGAACACCTTTTTCATTATGTATTTCCCTCCGATTAACTATTTTCACCAAACCCATCTACTATTCTACAAAAACTGCGATAAGTGAATAATTGTCATTCGACGGCTTTGTTCTTTTTATATGCCTTAGGAGCATTAATTCTGCCCATTGCTTTGGAGTCGCTGCTTTTAAGAAATCGATCAGTATTTCTTCATCATATACATATTCCCAGAAACCATCGGTGCACAGAAAAAAGGCATCCCCACTTTTGATTAACTGAGGCATTTCGATAAATTCCGGATGAAACTTATTGCTGTTGCCGAATGCTCCTAATAAGCTGGATCTGTCATCATCAGAATTAATATCCTGATACCTGATTTCACCCATAAGGTATTTTTTATAGGTTACCGAGTGATCTTTGGTAACTTCCGATAATTCATTGTCGGAAAGATAATAAAGC
>DATMUM010000001.1:0-4915 GCA_035564175.1 Mobilitalea sp. | reverse complement strand
GAATTGCCGCAAAGTATCCCAAATTAATATCCGGAGGAAAGGAAAAGGAATTAAACAAATGGAACCGTATCATAAGCTCGGATTTTGATCAAATATTACACATATATTCATTTAATCCGGTTCCCGAGCCGACTCCCGTCCCTTCCGCAGTAATCCCCGTCATCCTGGATATCCGTTATGATATCAAAGACAATAACGACAAATTAATCAGTATTCTATATCTGGCTGCATTCCATAATCCTTATTCTGCTCACCCGACGGATCTGGTATATACAACCAATATTAATAAAATAAATAGCAGTAGAAGCAGATTAGGGGATACGGTAAAGATCAATGAGGATTTTGTAAAGGACTTTAGAACTTGGGACATCGTTACAAAAAATGAAAATGAAGAAGTAAATAAAGCAATCAATGATTATATCGCTGGCATCAGTGATGAAGATTTACTGAAGGGTTTCCAGTCTGCCGATCAGATCGGATCAAAAAATCCCTGGAGCATCTATAGCTATTATACCCCGGATAAACTGGGAATCAGCATCGGTGTACCTAATTATATCGGAGATCATGTGGAATTAGAAAGAGAGTATACGAAACTGAAGGATTTTATAAAGCCTGAGACTAAAATACTGCCATAAATAGAAAAATAGAGCTGCTTATTAGTAATGATCCTAGATCATTCTATTAAGCAGCTCATTATTAATTATTGACTAATATTTTCTTTAACTCATCCATAAAGGTACCGACATCTTTAAATTCACGATATACGGAAGCAAAACGAACATAGGCTACCGGGTCAAGGTCTTTTAATTTATCCATTAATATTTCACCAATAACGTGACTAGGAACTTCCTTATCCTCACGATTGAAAATCTGGGTCTCAACTTCATCAACCAAAGCTGTTATCTGATCAACGGAAATCGGTCTTTTATGGCAGGAGCGGAATACGCCTGCTTCAATTTTGGAACGATCATAAGGTTCGCGGTTGTTATCCTTCTTGATAACTACCAAAGGGATGGTCTCCACCTTTTCATATGTAGTAAACCGTCTATTACATTCGTCGCATTGACGTCTTCTACGAATTGAATTATTCTCGTCGGCCGGTCTTGAATCAATAACCCTTGTGTTGTCCTTATTACAAAAGGGGCATTTCATAGTAACATCCTCCTAATCTGTTCCGTCAATCCATCGTAAGCTATTGAAGAACATTCTGATATTTACTGGATATACCTAGATTATATTGAAGAAAATCCAAACGGTCAAGAAAATAATTACAATTTTTATGAAATTATACCTAAATTATTTATTATTTGTGATATTATATCAAAATATAGGATCATTTGTACCTTAAACGAGTTTTACCAGACATTTTTCAATATCAACATCAACTAAGATAATATCAATACCTATTTGCTTGATACTGGCACAGCTGATGACATACTCATGATCCCTGCCGAGAATTCCCCATACCTTGCAGGGGCCTGGAACGATGATATGTGTAATATGTCCTGTACAGATATCAAATTCAATATCACAGACGAAGCCTAACCGCAAACAGTCCCTGCAGTTAATGACTTCTTTTTCCCTAAGTTCACAAATGCGCATATGATCACCTTCTAATACATGAGATATATCTGGTTTCCAAATAATCGTGTATCCTGGTTTATTATATGCGCATTCTTTGATAAAGTCGCTTAAATTATAATTTCAAACATAAATATATTATTTTTTAATTCTTTATTATCCTCTTAATCAGAAGGTTTGTTATATGGAAGCTATCTTATTCTCAATTTCCTTCAGCTGTTCCTTGGAGGGAATATAGTTAATTCTGATCGGATCCATTATTATTTCCACACCAATTTCCTCCAAAGCCTGATTAACAATTCCGGTACTCTGACCGCCCCAACCATAGGAGCCGAAGGCAAAGCCTTTTTTATTCTTGGGCTGGAGTCCCTTCAGGTAGGTAAGAAGGGCAGCAACGTTAGGAAGGATATTATTATTCAGGGTAGGAGAGCCAACCACCAGATAACGTGCGGTTAACGCAGCTGTTATGATATCCGAGAGGTCATTTTCCTTCAGATCCAGCAGGCGTACCTTCGTACCTCTCTTATCGAAGCCTTCTGCGATGCTGTGGGCAATGTGCTCCGTAGAGTGCCACATGGTATCATAAATAACCAAAGCGCTGTCTTCTGTTTCACCGTCTGCATAACGTTTATAAATTTCAAGGATATCCTTTACGTGACTTCTCCAGACAACACCGTGGCTGGGCGCAATCATTTCGACATCCAGACCGTCAACGATGGAAAGAGCTTTCTTTGCCTGGGCACCGAAGGGCATCAGGATATTAGCATAATAACCCTGCGCATCCTCCAGCATTTGCGCATAATCTACCTCGTCATCAAAATGCGTGCTGGAAGTGTAGTGCTGGCCGAAAGCATCGTTTGAGAACAGAATTTTCTCTTCCGGGCAATAAGTAACCATATTATCCGGCCAATGAAGCATTGGAGTAGCAACAAAGGTAAGGGTTTTGCTTCCAAGGGAAATAGTATCGCCGGCTTTTACTTGCTGGAAATCAAAATCTGCTCCGTAATGAGCCTTCAGACCCTTTAAACCATTCGGGTCAGAGGTTACAAGTGCAGCCTTGGGTGCAGCTTTCATCACAGCCGGAATGGCACCGGAATGATCCATTTCAACATGATTGGAGATCAGATAGTCAATTTCTGCAGGATCTATGATTTCAGAGATGCGGTCAAGCAGTTCTTGTGCAAATGGCGCTTTTACAGTATCAATTAAAGCAATTTTTTCATCAATAATCAGATAGGCATTATAGGTAGTTCCCTTGTGAATGGAATAGCCATGAAAGTTACGAAGGTTCCAATCAACAACTCCAACGTAATAAATACCGGGTTTTAATTCGATCTTATTCATAGGACAAACTCCTCCTTTTAATTGTTTGATATTAGGAATAATTATCATTATTCTAGTATTTATTAAAGTGTTTGTCAACATGACTGAGCAAAACATTTTACAGTTCATTAAAACTTCAGGGATAATACCAATAATAAGCAATTTAGCAAGGAATTATTCAGTAAAAAATACGAAACCTTCTTTTAGTCAAAATATATGAATTAATCAGACAGATATGGCAAAGTTCACAAATGTAAAATCTTTCTTGTAAGTGAAATTCTGCTTTGTTATACTACAGATAAGCAAATGATTCCTTCGTTGCAGGAGAGACAAGGAAGGAGCAATATGTTCAGTAAAGCATACAGTGCGGCAATTCATGGGATAGACGGTCTGATCGTATCCGTGGAGGCTGATGTCAGTGATGGTCTTCCAATCTTTGATATGGTTGGATATCTGGGTTCTGAAGTAAAGGAAGCGAGGGAAAGAGTGCGGATAGCCCTTAAGAATTCCGGCTACCAACTTCCGGCAAAAAGAATTACCGTCAATCTGTCTCCGGCTGATATTCGCAAGGAAGGAACCGCCTTCGATCTGCCGGTAGCAATCGCAATTCTTATGGCCTTTGGCCATCTTCCCGAGGAAAATATGAAAGATACTCTGATCATCGGGGAACTCAGTTTAAATGGTAATGTAAATAAAGTAAATGGTGTCCTGCCAATTGTCTATTGCGCAAAACAGCAGGGCTTTAAAAAGTGCATCGTTCCGAAGGAAAATGCCCGTGAAGGAGCGGTAATCAGCGGGATACAGACCTTTGGTGTCTCCACATTGACAGAAGCGATGGAGCTTTTGAATAGTAATGGAGCCGCAGAACCGGTACTGGTTGATATTAATGAGCTGTTTCAAAATTGCAGGGGAGAAGATACGATTGACTTTGCAGAAGTAGCTGGCCAGATGGCTGCAAAACGGGCAATAGAGATTGCTGTGTCAGGTATGCATAATATCCTGATGATTGGTCCGCCGGGCTCCGGTAAAACAATGCTTGCCAAGCGGATACCTACCATCATGCCGGACCTTACCTTTGAAGAAAGTATGGAAATCTCCAAGATTTATAGTATTGCGGGTCTGATGGACCAGCAGGCATTAATTGCAAAAAGACCATTTCGAAGCCCGCATCATACCATAACGACAACAGCATTGGTCGGAGGAGGTTTCTCACCAAAGCCGGGTGAAATCAGTCTGGCTCATCTTGGAGTCCTTTTTCTGGATGAGCTTCCTGAATTCCAGAAGAATACCATAGAGGTATTGCGCCAACCCATGGAGGAAAAATCCGTAACTATAGCAAGGCTGAGTGCTTCTTATAAATATCCAGCAGGCTTTATGCTGGTCGCTGCTATGAATCCCTGCGGCTGCGGCTATTATCCTGACCGTAACCGATGCAATTGTTCGATTAACCTGGTAAAACGTTATCTGGGCAGAATATCGCAGCCCTTGCTAGATCGCTTCGATATCTGCATTGAAGCCCTTCAGATGAATTATAAGGAGCTGCAGATACAGGATAAACAGGAGTCTTCTGAAAATATCCGTAACCGGGTCAGTATCGCAAGGCAAATTCAACTGGAACGGTACCGGGATCAGAATATCTATTTCAATTCCGAACTCACCCCCAAAACGATTAAGAAATACTGTAAGCTTGAGGCGAAGGAACAGTCTCTGCTGGAAGAGGCGTTTATCAAAATGAACCTCAGTGCCAGAGCATACCATAGAATTCTTAAGGTTGCCCGGACAATCGCTGATCTTGACCAAAGTGACAGAATAACCACAAGGCATATCAGTGAAGCAATCTGTTACCGCAGCCTGGACCAGAAATATTGGGGGGAATAAAGGACGGGGGTGTTAACAAAGGGGACGGGGATTGTTAACTAAGGGACGGCTCATGGCTGATGCGGGTGGGACGGTATGTATTCCGACATGATTTACATCCGGTCAAGTGTACGTATCAGCTTCGACATGTAAG